>JAKSVF010000009.1 GCA_024408235.1 Bacilli bacterium | reverse complement strand
GAAAATGTCCAAATAATGAAAAAAGCCTTGATTTCAGTGTTTTTCACTGTATCAAGGCTTTAGTCTACATTTGGGACTAAATGCAATTTTTAATACTTTTGCATATAGATATCGACTATTTTTGCATATACCACGTAACAGATGCATATACCCTATTTTTGTAGTTCAACTCTAATGTTTTTCCTGTTTTTGAATAGAAAATCAATCGATTTGTCCTTATTTTAAAATAGAATTAAGAAATTCATTAGCATCGATTATTTTTTTAATAGCTCCATTTTCTAGATCGTTCAAGTTATACAAGCATTCAAGAACATCAAATGTCTCTTCTAAATTATGTTTTGCAGTATTCCAACCTATTCCATCAGTAAACCAAACAAATTGGAAACCACTAATACCTTTTGATTCAATAGTTATATTTTTATAACTTCTTGCTGTTTCATTAAGTTTTGAACCACTACTACCACAGAAATTACATTCACATGCATAAACGGTTCCAGAGGCTCGGAAAAACAAAATCAGTTCTTTTTCAGTTTTTCCATCGTGGCGAATAGCAGACAAATTTAAATTGAATTTTCCATCAACTTCAGGCTTATACATTTCTTTGAAATACGTTTTATCCTTAACTAATCCGGCTGAAATTAAATATCATTAAAAAGATCTTCCATGACATAGCCAATTCTGTTTTTTTACATATAAATTAGCGAGTTAATAGTTTAACTCTTTGTGCTGTAATCAAAACTAGTATAAGAATTATTTTGTATTCCAGATTGTGTGCTAAAGACAATATCATCCAAACACAACCTTCCCATGTTTCTTGTTCCTGTTGCTGTAGCGGTCGTCTCAAACCTCAATCCATAGATGCCTTGGGATGTTTGCTCAACAAATTGCGATACGCCGTTTGATTTCACAGGAAGCGAGGAAATGGGGATATCTTTCAATGTTGACCAAACCCCATTAGAATTTTTGATTTGGATTATCGCGATGCCATCAAGATTTTCAGATGAGCTCCACATGCATGCACGATACATAAAAGAATAAACAGGGGAATCGAAATTCATCTCGAAATAGGCTCTTCCGGCATTTTCTCTTCTTGGAGATAAAATAATATAGGATTGTTCAATAAAACCACATCTTAACCTATCCGTTGTTATCGTTAAATCATTAACAGTTACTGTTGTATATCTTCTTTCTGGTTCTGTAGCAAGATGGGTTGAACTTAATTCATTAGAAAAGTAATATCTAGCCGCAAACCCCCAATCCGAAGGTAAGAACGATGATTTGTTTAAATATTTGTTAGGTTCTCTAAACAGTTGCGAGCAATAATAGTCATCCCAATAAGGATATGTGTCGGACTCGATAGTTATGTATGCGTAGTATGACGGATTGGCTACATTATTGATCAAATTTGCCCATTCTTGTGTGGTTAAAGTGTATTTATTATCAAAGATATCATTAATTTGAAACACCTCGTATTTGTTGCTTCTTAAGAAACTTAAAGTGTGATGAAGATTATCTTTCTCGGACCACTTTTCCTTAATTAATGAATTCCAATTAAATGTAGGATTGACATCTAAATAGTTGTTAGTGATCTCTATCTCGGTAGGCATCATTGAAGAGCAAGCGCATATATTTATTATATCTTCGTCTTCATCACAACGAGAATAGTTCAAACAAGTTTCATGGTCTATAGTTGGTTCAAAATACATTATTTCTTGCAGTGTTGTGTATCCTAAATCACTCATACTTATGTGATAAGTTGATGCCCTGTACCAACCGGCGTTGCAATAAATTTCATCATTTTCCTCATCGTAATCATAAGCGACGTATGAGTGCGCCCCTCCACTAGGACTGGCACCATCAATAATGACAGGGATTCCTTGCTTCACCTTCTCGACAATTGTCCGCCTCATTTTCGTTTGATTTGAATTTTGAAACCCTATGTTGATGGCGTTTCCACTTAGTGTGGTCGATTCATCTAGGTAATCAGAAATAACGCTTCTCACATCACCGAGAAACGTTCCTAAAGAAAGTGTTTTAGTATTTGCATTATATAAATTGAGCTTGTCAATGCCTCTTGAAACTAAGTCGAAATGAACAATTTCATCATTATGATCTTTGACCAAGTTATAATATGCCTCATCCGACAATCCACTTGGATTAACTCCAATTGAAGCTTCATTTTTAGAGCCCGGAGATTGCGTAGCGTTTAGAATAGTTTCATTGACAAAAACATTTTCGCCATCATATTTTTCGGGTAAGAAATTATCTACCCAAAAGGAGTCATAATAGGACAAAAGCATGTCAACAGCAACATAGGTGCACGTCCCTTTTACATTATTTCCAAAGCGCCCCCTCAAGTTACTAAAGTAATAAGGCGCAAAATAATCCGTATTGAAAATGTGGTTGCTGTTTGCATTTTGAATTGCATATGTGGGAGCTAGAGCGGTCGGTTTTACCATCTCAACTTCATCAGCACGCTGATTTGCTTGATTTATATCGGCATCATTTGAGTTAGAAATTTCAATATTTTGCGATAGTGATAATCCCAGTATCCCAACCAAAGAAACGATTAATATATTTAATTTGTTCATAACTTCACCCTTCTAAACTATCAGCACGTAATTGTTGGTCAACTCGCCAATCATGTTTTCTTTATTGATTTGACTATTGCATTCAGCCAATAGTTTTGTTTCCATGAAAACAATTTCGTCATAAGTAAAAGAAATATCACACGAACCATCATAGTAATCCAAAACATTATGCTCAATTTTGTCATTTGCAAAGCTCGAGTCTTTTAAACAAAAAGGATAAAAATAAATATCAAATCTATTGTTTGCTGGCAAAGTTGTAAGATCCTTGTAAAAAGAGAGTTTAATTTCAAAATAATCATATGACGAATTATAGATATCTTCTTCTTTGGAAGCGTTACTATCTATATGCCCTGAAAAAGTAATGCCAAAAATCTCATAACCAACTGGGGCTTTGAAATCACAAACTCCAAAATTGAAATCACCGTTCTTTTGAGCGTTTTTTAACTCAACAATAAAGTTTTTGACTTCATCAACGTCATCAAAACTTGAGTCCCACCAAAGTCTGTCTCCTCCGGGCAAAAACAGTTCGGAATTAGAACAATTATCAAAGCCAACGTTGTTCCAACAAGCAGCAAGAGAAAAAAGTATTGCGAAACCCAAGACATGTCCAAAAATTTTTTTCAAATTTACACCCCTTTTTCTATCTATTATTTATTATATCATTTTTTAATTTAAATAATACTGAATTTGCTAATCTTTGCTCCTGAAAAGAGACTCTCTTGTCGTTGCGTTGACCAAATCTCAATAGAAACGGCTATCGCGTTAGCATTATCGCTTCTAATTATTACTTCCTTGAATCACCATAATGGTCTTTATTAACAGCGATAAGCTATGTGGTCATTTTACAAGACAGATCTTAATAAAAACGGAAACCTATCCACTTCTTTCTGAGTATCGTTCACCATACCTTCTAAGTCATTTATCTTAATCCTCTTCTTCTCTTATTAAATAAACCGAGCAGAAAACAGTAAGTTTTGGTATATTCATTTATCTCAATAACGGGTCTTTTGGAAAGGCTTTATTTAGTTCAATAATGTCGCCATACAACTGATTTAAAGAAAGAAACACATCAGCAGGTATCATTCTCTTTCCTTCTTCACACATCTTTAATGTATTTGGACTGATTCCAATTATTTCCGCAACCTCAATTCGTGTTCTCCCATCATATTCCCTTGCGTCTTTAATGAGTTTGCCTAATTCTTTTGCTGTATATTCTTTTATGGTTAATATTCTAGTATTTGAGAATCTTACTTCTATCCACAAGTCACACATCTTTTGATAATCAAATTGATTGAAGCCCATACTATATGGAACAACGTGATGTCTTGTTAGAAAGTTCTCGAAAACAAATAGTTCCTTTTCATTTAATCTTTTCTTGTATTCTAATAGGATTTTATATTCTTCAAACTTGTCGGCATTCTCTTGAAAATAATCTCTCTTATATATATCAGACATCGAATTATAGGAGCTCATACAATTACAGATATATCTAACGTGCTTGCACCATTCATCGAATCCGAAGATGTTTTTTCTAAAAATACATTTTTTCATCGATTAGATTGATTGCTCAAAAAATATATTTTTCCAAGTAATTTTTATTTATCAAACGGTTTATCTATGATGCAAAACGATTATCCATGAGCTTATTTCGTTAACCCATGCCATATTTCGATTTACTATGGCATTAAATGGTTGCGCAGATTCGAACTTAAAATCATAGAAAAATGCTTATTTTTAGGCACTAAATAAAGAAAAAACTCGTTTATGGATACAAAACGAGCAGTTTTCGGAAATGGCCCGCTCTACACGACTCGAACGTGTGACCCCAGGCTTAGAAGGCATGTGCTCTATCCACTGAGCTAAGAGCGGAACTTAATTAACGCAAACTTAATTGCGCTTGAATAATATAGTCTTTTATCCCAAAAGTATCAACTTTAAAGTGATTCAATTTTTGCAAAAAGTGCTTTTGCGACCTCATCTGGGAGCAATTGACGCAACTCCTCATACGTAGCCGACTTCAAAGAATCGATGGTTGGATAGTGCTTACGGAGCATTTCTTTTCTCTTCTCTCCAATCCCTGGTATGTCATCAAAGAGCGATGATTTCATGTTCTTTGCTCTTTCGGATTTGTGGAAGGTTATCGCAAAGCGATGGACTTCGTCCTGCATTCTCATAAGCAAGAAGAACAAAGGCGACTTTGGATCTAAAGGATACACATTCTCATCTTTATCGATGATGCCGGATGTTTGGTGCTTATCGTTCTTGAAAAGACCGTACACAGGGATATCCACTCCCGCTTTCTTTAATCCGTCTAATGAGGCGTGAACCTGAGTTAAGCCACCATCGGCGAGAATGAGGTCAGGATACGAAGAACCCTCTTCTTTCAGCCTTGAGTATCTACGGTAAACAACCTCTTCCATTGAGTGATAGTCATCTCCAGCGTCTTTCTCACTTAAATGAAATTTGCGGTACATGCTCTTAGCCTTCTCTCCGTTGATGAAGCAAACCATTGCGCCTACCGGGGACGATCCCTGCAAGTGCGAGTTATCGAAAAGTTCTATGCGGTATGGCGTCTCTATATTCAAGAGCTTGCCTAAATCGTCAAGCAAAGCTTGGTTGTTGTCGCTCAATCTAGCGGACATAAAGTGCGCATCAAGCCCCTGGCGAGCATTAAGAGCGGCCATATCAATCTGTTCAAGCAATCTTCCTTCTTTTGGGGTGATTACTCTAGCGTCTGGATAGATCGATAGGAACTCTTCCTGGAAACCAGGAACGTTACAAGATATTTCTGATGGCAGGTCATTCATTTGATAGTAACGTTCTATTAGCTCGGTGATCATCTCATCGATATCTCCAAAGGCCTGAACAACCTGAACATGTTTTCCAAGCAATAAGCCCTTCCTGTATGTCAAAACGGAAAGAGAGACATATCCTTCTCTTTCAGCATAAGCAAATACATCTCTGTCGGTTCTATCCGTATTAAGTTCAACGGATTGTTTAGCGATAGTTCTCTCTAGAGCATCCAAGGTGTCCTTGTATGACTTTGCGTCTTCAAAGCGCAGTTCCTCCGCCGCTTGCACCATCTTCTCTTTGAGCTTGCGCTTAACTTCATCAGTGTTACCGTCCAAAAAGCCTTTTATAGACTCGTAAAGCTCTTTGTAGGTAGATTCCTCGATTTTGTTGACACAAGGCGCGAGACATTGCCCTAGGTGATAATAAAGGCATTCTTTTTTGCCGAGATTCTTGCATTTCCTAGTTGGGTAGATGGAATTGAGCAAATCAATTGTTTTATAGGCATCTCCGGCATTAGGGAATGGACCAAAATAGAAATAGCGTCTATCCGTAGCGCGTCTAGCGACGGTTAGATAAGCATCGCTTCTTCTAAGCGCGATATATGGATAATGGCTATCATCCATGAGCATGATGTTGTACCTAGGGTAATGAGTCTGAATCATGTTCATCTCAAGGATAAAGGCTTCTTTATCGGTGTGAACGATTATGAAATCAAAATGATGGACGTGTGAGACCATCGCTTGGACTTTGCCGGATTGAGGACGTAGAAAATACTGAGAAACACGATTCTTCAAATTCTTGGCTTTGCCAATATAGATGATTTTATCGTTCTCGTCCTTCATCTGATAAACGCCTGGCTTATCAGGGAGTAAGGCAATTTGGGATTTTAAGAGTTCAGATAACGCCATTACTTGAGGTAGCAGATTGTTGCTCCACCACCGCCCTCCTCGCCGGTAGCGCCTTCGTATGATTTCACGAAGTCTTTCTTGTGTTCTTCTAAATATCCTCTGACAAGGTTTCTTAAAGCGCCAGATCCCCAGCCGTGGATGATTCTTACTCTCTTATAACGCTTGAGAATGCATTTATCGAGATAGTTCATTAAATTGAGCTTGGCCTCCTCAACATGCTGTCCAATCAGGTTTAGTTCCATTGATACAGATGGACCAAAGCCTACCGAATCAACGCCGTATCCATTAACGGCTTTCTTCTTGACTTCAGGCTCTGGAACTTTAATGCATTTATCAATGGCAACTTTGAATGAGATTCCTTCTTTAGAGATGACTTCAACCTTGTTTCCGTTGATGGATTTAACTTTTCCTGCAGCGAAAAGGGAAGGAATGTTTACATAGTCACCGACATTGACTGGACCGGTGAACTTCTGTTCTTCTTTTGTTACCTCAAGGTCTTTGACCTTTTTCTTTGCCGAGATGACTTCGTGCATCTTTGCTTCACCTGACTGAACGGATTTAAGAATCTTGTTGAGCTCATCCTCATATTCACGAAGGATGGCTTTCTTCTTCATATCGACATCCGACATGAATTTTTCTTCTCTCATCGCTAAAGCGGATTCTTTAGCCTTCATCTGGCCTTCTCTTCTATCCATTTCGGCCTTCATTCTGGCCACTTCGTTTCTCTCTTCTTCGGTCTTGCGAGTTACCTCGGTTAGCTTCTTGATAGCGTCGGTAACGCTTGTTTCTTCGTGTTCCGATAAATAAGACTGGGCAGATTTGAGGATTTCTTCTGATAGTCCGAATCTTCTTGCGACGATTAAACCATACGATTCTCCAGGTAACCCCATCTTCAACTTATAAGTTGGCAAGAGGTTTTCCTCGTCGAATATCATCGATGCGTTCATGACATCATCACAAGATAGGGCATACGCTTTAAGGCCTTCAAAGTGTGATGAGATCATTGTCACCGCATGTTTTCTTAGAAGATGATTGATGATTGCATACGCGATTGCTTCGCCTTCCTTAGGGGATGTTCCTGTACCGACTTCATCTAACAAGACTAAGTCTTTACCTCCAACGATATCCATAATCTCCGAGATGTTCTTCATGTGTCCGGAGAATGTTGAAAGGTTGTCGCTTAATGACTGGGAATCACCGATGTCGACAAATATGTGCTTGAAATATGAAAGGGTTGCACCTTGTGTAGCGGGAATTGCTAAACCGCATTGGTTCATCATTACAAGGATGCCTAAAGTCTTCAGTGCAACGGTTTTACCACCTGCGTTAGGACCGGAGATGATGACCATCGAGTTTTTCTCGCCGAGGACAAAATCGTTAGCCACTACTTTCTTTGGATCAAGTAATGGGTGTCTTGCGTTATAGATCTCGACTCTTGGAGTTTCGCTGAATATTGCGACTCTACCATCAATTTTCTCAGCATATAATGCTTTAGACTGAAGGAAGTCAAGGTATCCAATCATGTGGTTATTGCGAATTAAGTTGTCTCCGGCAGACGCAACTGCAGCCGACAATTCTGCGAGTAAACGCCTAATCTCTGCTCTCTCTTCGTTCTTGAGCTCAGCCATTTTGTTGTTCAGTTCAACTAGAACATCAGGTTCAATGAAGGTTGTTTCTCCGGAATTTGAGATATCCTGGACGATACCTTTAACTCTGTGCTTATAAGCATTAGCTACAGGAATGACATAATGGCCATTCTTCATCGTTAGCGTTTCAGCGGTTAAGAAATCTTTGTTATCTCCCAATATGAAGCCCAACTTCTTCTTCATCTCAGACTCACATCTAGCGATTGAAACACGGATGCTTTTAAGTTTAGGTGAGGCGTTATCAAAAATTGATAAATCTGGAGCAATAATCTTATGGATCGCTCTTTCGATATATTCGATGTCAGGGAAATTTGTAATGTATGCAGAAAGAATAGGCGAATCAGTCACCTGTCTAAAATAATTTCTAATGCTCTTTTGTTCTAAGACGTCGTTCGCAACTCTCTCCATTTCTTCAACATCTAAAACTCCGCCTTTTTGAGCGAATCTTATACACTTCTCTAGAGATGCACTGACCTGGATTGGCAAACAGCCATACTTGAAAAGGAGGATAATCATCTCATCAAGTTTTTCTAATTCTTCCCTCATTTCAATTGAATTAGCAAACATGGAAAGATTATTAATCTTTTCCTTCGCTACTTCTGTGCGGGAGAATGAGGCTACTTCCGCTTTAATTCTGTTGAATTCAAATTTCTCGTAAACGTTCTGCATACGTGGAATTATAACCTAGAAACCACATTAATGTGGAATGAATGTTAGGTATTTTGCATTTCTTCCTTTATTGACCACATGTTTTGATAATGTGGTAAAATAGCGCTATGGAAGAAAAAGCAACCGTATATTCAGCAGAAATCGATGATGCAACATATGAGAAGATGAGGGACTTCTACTCCCAGTTTTCATCGAAATCTCCTAACGAGTACATCGATATTTTTGCACAAGGTCACAATGTTAGCGTGGCTATATACAAGAAGAACAAAAAAGGCATCAGAAAAGTAGTCTTCCAAGGTGAGAGGGCTATAACTGAGGCCAAGATGTTCTTCAAGGATGCAAAGTCCACTACTACCAAGAAAATCGATACTTTAGCGCCTTCTTTATTCCCGCAAATCGGCAGTGATGAGGTCGGTACAGGCGATGTGTTTGGACCAATATGCGTTGCGGCCGCTTTTGTGAGAGAAGAAGATCTCCCTTTACTCAAGGAATTAGGCGTCACGGACTCTAAGCAAATGACTGATGAGAAAATTCTAGAAATAGGACCTAAGCTCATTAATTCATTCGTATACTCGCAGCTATCTTTGCCGAACAATAAGTTCAATGAAGTGCACGATGACATAAACATGAATGCGATAAAGGCAAAAATGCATAACCAATGCTATATAAATGTCTTAGAAAAAGTTGGTAATGCTCACATCTATCAAGACCAGTTTGCAGAGCCTTCGCTATACTTCTCCTACTTAAAAGACGTAGAGCAAGTCGTTAGAAATGTTACATTCCACACAAAAGGGGAGTCATACTATCCATCTGTCGCCCTTGGAAGTGTCATTGCAAGGTATTCTTTCTTAAGAAAGATGAAGGAGATGGATGAGAAGTACGGAATGCACTTCCCTCTAGGCTCATCAAACGCAAAAACAGAGGAAGCGTTGAAGGAATTCATTGAAAGATTCGGAAAAAAAGAGCTCAGCAATGTAGCCAAGCTCAATTTCAAGAATGTTACTTCACTTCTGTAAGAGAATCTAAGATATTTACGAAATGATCAGGAAGAGGCGCCTCAAAGGTGACCTCTTTTTCTGTTCTAGGATGCATGAAGCTTAGTTTATACGCATGGAGCAACTGACCATTGTTATAAAGCCCTCTATTGTTATGTCCATACAAAGGATCGCCAACAACCGGATGTCCAATATAGTCCATATGAACACGTATCTGATGCGTTCTGCCAGTTCTTAATCTGCAGGCAATAAGCGTGTATCCACCTGCGTATCTTTTTATTACATGGAAGTAAGTTACAGCCTCTTTTCCATTTTTTAGATTGACACAAAATTTGGTTTTGATTTTCGGATCACGTCCAATTGGGCCATCAATCTTGCCGTCACTCTCTTCAATGAACCCTTTAACAAGAGCGATGTATTCACGGTGCATCGAGTGATCGGATAACTGATCAGCGAGTTTCTCGTACGCGAAATCATTTTTAACGATAGCTAGAAGACCAGATGTATCTTTATCAATTCGGTGAACAAGGCCAGGTCTAAACTCGCTGCCTTCCTTGTGAGCTAGCTCGTCGGAGTAATTAACTAGAGCATTAACGAGTGTGCCTGTTGGATGACCGTTGCCAGGATGGACGACCATGCCTTGAGGTTTGTTGATTATGATGATATCTTCATCCTCAAACACGATGTTGAGAGGTATATTTTCCGCTACAACGTTTAGTGTTGAATTAGTAGTTTTTTTATAAGTTATCAAATCGGCAAGTCTTACGATATATGCTGGTTTTTCTTTCTTGTCATTCACTAGAACGTCTCCAGCCTTAATCATCGCTTGAACCTTGCTTCTAGAAAGGTCCACTTCCACTTTGGAGAGGACCTCGTCTAACCTTCGTCCAACATACTCTTCTGTAACGCTGAACTTATCCATTATTCGGTCTCACCTTTCTTCGCTCTCTCTTCCTTCCACTCCTTAATCTCACGATAAGCAATGACGACGATTGCGATTATAACCGCGACAGTCAAGCAGATGTCTGCGAAGTTGAATATTGCGAAATCCCAGCCCCAGAATGTGAAACTGAAGAAGTCAATGACGCCGCTGAATCCAACAGTCTTATTCCAATAGAATGTTCTATCGATCGCATTTCCTAAGGCTCCAGCAAAGGCTAACATCCACAAAAAGTTATTGAGTTTATTGCCTTTATGAAGTCCCTGATACCAATATCTAGCGATAAGAATTGACGCATTCCAAGAGATGATAATGTACAAGATTCTGGCCCAGAGTTTTCCATTTCCGATTCCGAACGCAGCGCCTTGGTTGAAGGTCAATACAACTCGGAATTCCATCCATCCCCAATCAAATACTTGAATCGCTGAAGTTGGATCAAAATTGAATCCGGTTGCAACTAACCACTTTGTCAATTGGTCAACTCCGATAAACAAGATTCCCATCCATGCGAACGAGAAGAAGAACATCTTCCATGACCATTTTGGATGAACGAATGTATGGAGTTCTTTCCAGGCCTCCTTAAAGGCGGTCTTGAAATCCATGTCTTCGTCATCATCTTCGGTTTCAACAGGCTTAGTTTCGGCGTTTTCAGGAGCTAAATCCTTGGTTTCTTCAACCACTTCCTGATTTTCTTTATCTAAGTCTGCCATAAATTACTTTCCAAGTGCCTTCATGCAGCGTGGGCATAAGCATCCGACATCTGTTGAGACGACGGAGAACTTGATGTTACGGCATCTTTCGCACTTCTCTCCTGTAGCTTTTGTGACTATTGCAGCTGGAGTTCCGACTGCAATTGTTAATGATGAGGCACCAAATAATCTTGGTAATTCATCTGAATCAAGTGAATTTAATGTATTAACGAGAGACTCGTCGTCGAATGTTGCTTCAACCGAAGCTTCGCTTGATGAGCCAATGACTCCCTCTGCACGCTTATCTTCAAGCGCTTTTAAGACGATGTCTCTTAATTTATTGAATAAGGCAAATTCAGCCTTTTCAGCATCTCCGTATACATGAGATTCTTTTGGCATATCGTCTAGCTGAGGTGATTTCTTTGTGACACCTGGGATAAATCCGTAGACTTCATCCATGGTGAAGCTAAGGATTGGATTCCACATTAAGCACAAGCCTTTTGTCATTGTGTAGATGACATACTGGACCGCTTTTCTTCTCTCACTATCTTTTGCATCGCAGTAAAGGATGTCCTTAGCGATGTTGAGGTAGAAGCCAGAGAGCTCAACCATGAACTGTGTCATAGCTGCGCTTGCTTTAGAATACTGGAAGTCATTGTATGCTTTGAGAACATAATTCTTAACAGACTCATACTGCGCAAGGATCCATTGGTCTACTGGCCATAGTTTTGGCTGTGACTCTGGATAGACATATGGAATGCCTTCTCCATCCTGGAGGTTTCCGAGCATGAATTTGAATGTATTTCTGATCTTTCTATATTGATCTGATACCGTCGCAATGATGGATTCTGAGATTCTGACGTCTGCGACGAAGTCAACGCCTGCAGCCCAAAGTCTTAAGATGTCAGCGCCAAACTGGTTAGCAACCTTTGATGGGTCAATGCCGTTTCCTTTGGATTTAGACATCTTTGACCAGTTTTCATCCATTACCCATCCGTGTGTGACACATTTTTTAAATGGAGCGTGTCCGCTATAAGCGACGGATAAGATGAGAGAAGAGTTGAACCAGCCTCTATATTGGTCATTACCTTCAAGGTAAACGTCGGCAGGATATGAAAGACCTCTCTCGTTTAAGACACCATTCCATGAGGAGCCTGAGTCAAACCAAACGTCCATGATGTCGGTTTCTTTGCGGAAGTTGCCGTTTGGAGACTTCTCGTTTGTATAACCTGCTGGGAGCAAATCCTTTGCATCGCTCTCAAACCAGATATTCGAACCGTTCTTTGCGATTAAATCACGGATATGATCAAAAACCGCTTTATCAACGATTGGAGAGTCATCTTCGTTATAGATGATAGGGATTGGTACACCCCAAGCGCGTTGTCTTGAAATACACCAGTCCGCACGGTCAGCGATCATGTTGACCATCTTGTTCTCGCCCCATGCTGGAATCCATTTGATCTTATGGACTTCTTCAAGGAGTTTCTCTCTGATTGGGGAGATTGAGCAGAACCACTGTGGGGTTGCTCTAAAGATAACTGGTTTATGCGTTCTCCAGTCATGTGGATATGAGTGGACGATATCAACCTCTTTCAAGAGATGTCCATTTTCAGCTAAGAGTTCAACAACTTTGTTGTTAGCGTCTTCGTAGAAGAGTCCATCTAATGGATCTCCAGGTTCTGCGTGCATGATGCCTCTATCATCGACATTGCCGCTTGGCTTGATGCCATATCTCATACAAGCGTTAAAGTCGTCGAGACCGTGGTCAGGGTCTGTGTGAACACAGCCTGTACCGGAATCGTCTGTGACGAAGTTAGCGTTCATGATTAATGATTCTCTATCATAAAGTGGATGTTTAGCGTGGCCACCTTCAAGTTCTTGGCCCTTAACTGTCTTTATGAGCTCGCAATATTCAAAGCCCAACTCTTCGCTTAAGGAATCCTTTAAAGAGGCTAAGAAGACGAATTTGCCTTTGTTTGTATCGAATAATCCGTATTCGAATCTAGGGTTTAATGTAATACCTCTGTTGGATGGGATTGTCCAAGGGGTTGTTGTCCAAATGATGATCTTTGCGTCATTTGGGAATAAGCCTTTTGAATCGACAAAGTCGAATGCGACATACATTGTCTTAGCTGGAACATCAGCGTATTCGACCTCAGCTTCAGCTAAAGCGGATTCTGATGACCATGACCAATAGACAGGCTTCTCGCCTTTGTAGATGAGTCCATCGAGCGCCATCTTAGCGAAGACATCGATTTGTCTAGCCTCAAACTCTGGAAGAAGAGTCATGTATGGCTTGTTGTATTCGCCTAAGCATCCTAAACGGACGATCTGAGCTTTCTGATGCTCGACCTGAGTCTTTGCGTATGCGTCACATAACGAACGGAAATCGGCAACAGACATCGCTTTGCGGTTAACGCCTGACTTTGTGACTCTAACTTCAATTCGAAGACCATGTGTGTCCCAACCTAAAACTAATGTGGTCTTGTAGCCTGCCATGTTGTTATATCTGATGGCAAAGTCCTTTAACATTCTGTTGAGCATATGTCCGCAGTGAATATCACCGTTTGCATATGGAGGTCCGTCGTGAAGTAAGAATTCTTCGCATCCCTCTCTGTTTTTGTTCATTTCGTCATAAAGACGGAATTCATCCCATTTTTTGAGCATCAATGGTTCTTTTGTCGTTAAGCCTGCGCGCATTTCAAAGCCGCCTTTTGGCATTAACAACGTGTCTTTTAACTCGCTCATACATTTCCTCCTAAAATAAAAAGCGCCCATCTAAGGACGCTTGGATTGCGTGGTACCACCTTAGTTTAGATATTTTATATCTACACTCTAATGCTATTAACGCTAGCAACGATCAACCTACGTCTATTCGGATGACAGGCTCAATAGTGATAACCTTTCGCGTGCCCCGTTCTCATCCAGGGGGCTCTCTCATGTTTGCTACTAGGCGTAATCTATTTCTCAGCCGCCATTAATATAGAGTGAAGTTGTCTCGTTTGCAATTCTTTTAAAAGAATAATTTGATTAAATCTTTGGCATCAAGAAGTCGAGAACGCTCTCTGTATCCATTGATGGAGCACTCTCCTTGGCTGGCTGAGGTGCAGCCATTTGAACGATTGGTGTCTGATTTTCGATTGGGTTCTTGGAGATGTCGATGTCGTCGAATCCCGCTGCGATGATGCTGCAGAAGATGGTGTCATCGATCATTGTGTTCTTTGTGTAACCGAATTTGATATCCATCTGTGTGCCAGCAAGTTCTGAGACCTTTGCCATGCAGTTTGTCGCTTCGTAAAGCGTGACACCGTTTCCGCAAACAACGTTGCAGATGCCTTTCTTTGCGCCAACGATTGATGTTTCAAGAAGGTTGAGGTTGATTGCGTTTTCAACTGCCTCTTCCGTTTTGTTTGGTCCTGTTCCTACGCCGAATCCAATGAGTGTTGAACCTGCGTTTTCAAGAGTTGCTTTAACATCTGCGAAGTCTAAGTTCATTGTTCCAGGTGTGAGGATGATGTCTGCGACAGTCTTGACTGACTGAGCGAGGATCTTATCGGCTTCTGCGAAAGCTTCTGCGCTATCAAGAGTACCGACTGATTTAAGCATCTTGTCATTTGAGACAACCATGATTGAATCGACGACCTCGCTTAAATCGTTTAAGCCTTTGGATGCATTTGTTGTTCTCTGTTTTCCTTCGAACTGGAATGGTCTAGTTACGATAGCGACCGTGAGGGCTCCCATCTCCTTTGCGATTTTTGCAATGACTGGAGAAGCGCCTGTACCAGTACCTTTGCCCATGCCTGCTGCAATGAAGACGAGGTCTGCGCCTGTTACGACGCTGCGAATCTCTTCTGCTGAGAATTCCGCTGCCTTGCGTCCGATTTCTGGATCTGCGCCAGCTCCCTGACCGCGCGCGGTTTCATCGCCGAGGATGATTCTATTTGAGCATTTGCTTGTTGATAAAGCTTTCTTATCTGTATTTGCGACCCAGAATGTAACGTTTCTAATCTGCTCGTCAACCATGCGGTTAACTGCGTTATTTCCGGCACCGCCAACGCCGATTACGACAATATTGACGACTGGTTCAAAGTTGTCGAGATCGCGAATTCTGTCTAATTGTTCCTGAGAGAGTTCCATAATTCTCCTCCTATTGTCTAATTAATGTGGACATTCCTCTGAATGATCCATCTGTATGTTCTTTGCTGTCACCGTTAATCACAATCAATCCAAGAAGGTTGATAAACGCAGGATCTCTTGCGCCAGGTACTTTTGGTACGTAGATTACGATGTCTTTTATGATGTTTTTAAGTGGGGCAATGAGTTTCTCTAAGCCTTTAAGTTTTGAAGCGCCGCCCGAGACATATAAGACAAATTCCCTTGGATCGATGTCCGGTTTGTCTTTTCTGTGGCAGAGTGTTTTTATCGAATTAGCGAAGTACTGATTGAATTCGTTGAAGAAATTAACGAGTACACGATTGAGGGTGTCCTGAGTGATTTTGATTGGTTCACCGTTGAGATTCACTCCTTCCCAAATAGGCAACTGGTACGAGTATCTCTTGTCGTTATAGCCGTACTTGATTTTGAGTTTCTCAGCTTCTTTTGGCCCAATGAGCAAATTGTTTGCGATGTATGTTGTCAAATCATCGCCACCTCTTGATGCGAATGAACTGCTGGCGTATGGCACCCTGCTATCTGCAATGAGGGTCAGTGAGAGCATTCTTGCACCAAAATCCGCATAGAAGTAATTCCTTGGAGTATCACCATCAGAGCTGATTAATGACGCTGCGCAATATGGAGCGACGCTTGTTCTATCGGTTCTGAATCCCGATTGTTGAATTGTGACCTTCTGCTCATTGAGAGTTGCAACTGACACGGTGTGGAGACAAAGCTTTGCAAATAACTCTCTTCCGCGTGTGCCATATAGTTTCTCGAATGGAACATTTTTGCCGTCAACTAAGAATTTAAAAGGTGTGACTTCCACTAACGCAGAGCCATCCGGAATCTGAAGTTTCAAGGATTGATTGATGATGTTTGATAAATCCTGAGGGCAAATAATTCCGTTTGGATCTGAGCCAAGCGTGTTTCTATCTGAGAACAGATTCCTGAACCCGTTTGGCGGAATGACAACCGCTGTTATATCATTCACTTTGCGCCTAACTGACTCGTCTTCAATATTAAGGAATTTAGAAACGATTTCCTTCACCTGTGCGTCATTCACGATACGTCCCTGCGAAACGGCACCCTCTGGTAAAGGTTCTGTCTTTGTGTATACGACAACCGGTTTTTTGTTAATGCAATAGCCGACTGCAAATTTGACGGCTGTGTCAGTGATCTCGATGACTGCGGTGTTTGTTCTATTTTCCATAATCGTATTCTATTATAGAATAAATAACATCGATGACAACTTATTTCTAAAAGAAAATTTAGTATTTTTTTATAAAGTCAAATTTCATTACTATAAAACTACTAATTTTATTAAAAAGAGCCGATTGAATCGCTCCAACCGGCACAATTTTTGCATGGCTTGAAATCCTGGTCTATTCCTCTATTTCAGGAATGATGATGGACTCGCTTTCGCTTGTCTCCTCACTCTCAAGAAGATATGAGGAATATGCTTCCGCTTCCGCTTTTACCTTATCGGCTAGCTTGACGCTGATTCCGATAGGGATTGCTGATAAAGCGACGATAGCAAAGGAGATCATGGCAATGCTTAAAGAGTTCTTGATGACGTAATGACCTTTAGTTTTGCCATTCTTCTCAAGTTTGTCTCTGATAACCATACTTCTACTCTCCTTTCTTCTTGATACCTCTTAGCTTTGCGCAATGGGAACGGTGATTGAATTCTAATTCCTCATCGCTTGCCTCAATCGGTTTGTTTGTGAGATTGATGAATGGAGCCTCCTCCACATCTTCTGGTCTCACGGCCAGTGAATGTCTGTCCCCCTCAATTTTTGATAATGAGACAAACTTCTTCTTTACGATCCTGTCTTCCAAAGAATGGAAGGAAATGATGGCCACAACTCCATTTGGGGCAATGAGGTCCACCATTGTGTCCAAAGCCTCTTTTAGAGCCCCGAGTTCATCGTTGGTCTCTATTCTAAGGGCCTGGAATATTTGCTTCGCCGGATGGCCCTTTTTCATGAGGGATTTCTTTGGCTTAGCTCTTTTGATGATGTCTACTAGTTGGGTCGTTGTGTCTATTGGAGAGATTGCTCTTTCCTTGACGATTAACTTAGCTACTTGATATGCATCCTGGTCTTCACCGTATTCCCTGAATATCCTTGCGAGATCGTTAAGGCTATAGGTGTTGACTATATCGTGCGCTGAGAAGGGTCTGGAAGTGTCCATTCTCATGTCGAGTCTGGCTTCCTCTTTGTAAGAGAAGCCTCTATCACCTTCGTCGAACTGAGGGCTCGATACCCCGAGGTCGATGGTCAATCCATCAACTTTAGTGACGCCTAAGTTTTCCAGTTCTCTTCTTAAGTGTCGGAAGTTGGATCGAATGATGGTGTAATTAGAGCCGATTTTAGAAAGCTTCTCGCTCGATTCGCGAATAGCCTCATCATCGACATCAAAACTGTATAAATGACCATTTGGGATTCTTTTAAGAATCTCTCCGCTGGTGCCTGCCCTTCCTAATGTGCAGTCGACGTAAATTCCGTCGCTCTTTATTTCTAGAAGGTCAATGGTCTCTTGGAGAAGCACTGAGATGTGCTTACCCATTTCTCTTTGCAGCTCTCTCAGCTGCCTCCTCATAGGATTCCTCTTCTTCGTTTGAATATTCTTCAAACTTTTCAGGATCCCAGATTTCGAAGTGGTCGATCATGCCAAGGACCAATACAGTTGATCCTAGTCCATATCTAGCAACCGCTTCTTCACCGAGGCTGACTCTGCCATGGCTATCCACTTCTAATTCGCGGACCGAGCTCATCATTTTACGGATGAACTTGTAGCCACCTGTGCCCTCGTAAAGCATTGGTTCGATTCTAGCGAGGAGTTTCTCGTACTCAGATTCTTCATAGACCGCGATGCAACCATCGAATCCACGGAGCATAAAGAACTTAGAAGGCATGACCTCAGCTAACTTTGCAGGTAACTGAAGACGTTTCTTAGCATCTAGGCTTCTGTTGTACGTTCCAATGTATCTTCCCACTTTTTCCCACCTTTGCGAAATAACAATATCACGCGTTATAGAACCGTTCAAGAAAAAATAGGTAAAAATGTAACTTTGTTTTGTCAAATAAATGAAAAGCCGGCTGATCACTCAAACCGGCGTTTTGCTAATTTTTAGGCGATATTACAGACTTTAGTCTGCAATATGTTTATTCATCAAGTTCCAAATCTTTGAGAGCGTCAAAGGCTGGGTTATATTCATTCTCTTTCTCGAGTTGAGCGTTATATTCGTCTTCTGTCATGACGACGTAATTCTTGCCGCTGCCGGATACTTTCGCATCTGGTCTAGTGACTCTGATTGGGAGAGAGGCATGGAGAACCCTGATGCATAAGTCATCGAGGTCGACGTAATTGCCTGAGATAACAAAGCCTTCGCCTGTATCATCTTCGACGTCAAGGATATCCACTGATTCGTTAACTTTGACTTTCTTGTCAAATGCCACTCCATCTCTAGAATCGCTGAGGGTGAGGGTGGCTTTGATTGAGAAGGTGACGTTTTTGTATTCGCCAATCTTCTCTAAATCAGCCTCGTAATGGCATTCCTTGATGCCAAGGATCGGATATGTAAGCTCGTAACCAGGAAAGGTTGAATCGCTCTCAAACGAGAGGACTCTTCCTTTCATGATGTTGGACTTATTGACTTTGAGCATTAGGATCTAACCTCTGCGAGGAATTTCATCTTGAGAGCAGCGATGACTTTGTTGATGACAACATTGACTTCTGCATCTGTTAATGTCTTTTCCTTATCTCTCAATGAGATAGTGATTGCGAGTGACTTCTTTCCGAAACCAACGTGTTCGCCTTCATAGACGTCGAATGCCTCAACATTCTCAACGAGTTTGTCGGTCTTCTTGATTTCGTTCTTGATTTCTTCGTAAGAAACTTTCTTATCGAGGACGAGAGCGAGGTCACGGGAGACTGATGGGAACTTTGGAGGAACAGAAGCTTTATCCATGCTTGTCTTGACGTTGAGGAGGTAGTCAAGGTTGATTGAAGCTGCGACTGCAACTTTTCCTAAACCGAGTTCCTTAAGTGCATTTGGATGTAATTCACCAAGAACAGCCACGAGATCTTTACCGATGTAGAGAGATGCGCTTCTGCCTGGGTGGAATTCTTCTTTGTCTGAGACAAGTCTCACATATTTGTATCTATTTTCCTTGATTCCGAGGAGAGCAAGAATTGCGTCTACTAAGCCTTTTGCGTGGTAGAAGCTGTATGGTTTCTCTTCGAGAGAGCCTCTAACTTTGTCATTTCCGACTAAGACGATAGAGAGCTGTGTACCCTGTTTTCCGACTGAATCGACGTCTGAGACTTCGAATAATGCGAGGTTCTTTTCCTGGTGAGCAACGTTATATGTCGCGACGTTGAGAAGGCTCCATAATGTGTTCTTGCGGAGGTATTCCTTGTCGCTTGTCATCGGATTCAAGAGCCTGTAGTTCTCATTTGTGTCGATGTATGCAAATGCGTCTTTGTGTTTCTCATCGACAAGTGAGTATGTTAAGCACTCATATAAGCCCTGGTTTCTCAAGTAGCGTCTGATTGCTCTCTTGTTAGACTGTTTGACGGTGTATCCGCCCTTAACCTGGACGATTGGCATTGATGACTTGATGTTATTGAATCCGAGGAGACGGATGACTTCTTCTGAAACATCGCAAGGCTCATTTAAATCGATTCTGTTGTGTGGGATGCCAACTTTGATTGTGTCACCGTTAACAACTGGTTCGAGATGGTCTCTTCTTAAGACTTCAACCACTTCATCCATTGAGAAGGAAGTACCGAGTCTATTATTGATGTATGTAAGAGATGTTTCGACATACTTCTTATCGTGGTTGAGCGTGTCGTAATGAACTGTCTCAGAGACTTCTGTTGCTTCGCAAAGTTCCTTCAAGAGGGCGCATGTGATCTCCATGACGTATTCGTTCTGGTCTGGATTGATGCCCTTGACGAAACGGGAAGAAGATTCGGAGACGAGTCCTAATCTATTTGATGTACGTCTGACTGATGCTGGATTGAACCAAGCTGCTTCAAGCAAGACGTGAGTCGTATTCTCATCGACTTCGCACTCTTTGCTTGTCATGATTCCGCCTAAGCACATGCCTCTGCCATCGCTTGTGACAAGAAGGTCACCTTTCTGAAGAGCATATGTCTTATCATCCATTGCGACGAAATCGCCTTCGATGTCGTCTCTAACTGTTAAGTTCTTAACTGGAAGCTTATCAGCATCGTACATGTTGAGTGGCTGGCCTGTTAATAACATGACGTAGTTACCGATGTCGACGACGTTGTTGATCGATCTAACACCTTCGGATGTGAGGATGTTCTGCATCCATTTTGGCGATGGTTTTGTCTTGATTCCTTTGATTTCTCTCATGCCGAATTCTGGGCACTTTGATGTCTCGGAAGCGACTGTGTATTCTGATTTGAACTTGTTTTCAACTTTATAAGTTGGGAATTTGACTTCTCTATCTAAGAGAGCACCGACTTCGAGTGCAACGGACTCCATTGCGTTCATGTCTGAACGGTTTGCGAGGATGTTAGGTTCGAGGATAACGTCATCAATTCCTAAGTAGGAAAGTGGGTTGTCAATGCCGACTGGAGCGTCTTCTGGAAGCTCCTCGATGCCTGCGCACTGCTTCTCGGTTAAGTATTTCTTATCGACGCCGAGTTCATATAAAGCGCAGCACATGCCGTCTGATTCGACACCGCGGATCGTTGATTTAACGATTGTGATTTCTGGGAGGACCGCTCCTTCTCTAGCGACGATGACCTTGAGTCCTTTGCGTGCGTTAGGTGCACCGCATACGATTTGGTGGATGCCGTACTGTCCTTCATCGACTTTCAAAACGTGAAGGTGGTCTGAATCTGGATGATTCTCGCATTCGATAATGTGTCCGATTGTGAGGTTTGTGCCTCTTGCGAGTTTTGTGATTTCCTCGATTTCGATTCCAGCGAATGTGAGCTTGTCTGCGAGCTCTTCTGGAGTGATGTCGTCAATTTTGACGAACTGGTTTAACCAATTTAATGAGATCTTCATTTTCTAATCCTCCTTATTTCGCATTGAAATCCTTGATGAAGCGGATGTCGTTTGTGTAGAAACGTCTGATGTCATCAATGCCAAATCTAAGCATTGCGATACGCTCAACGCCTACGCCAAAAGCGAAGCCTGAGTATTCATCTGGGTTGTACCCGCACATACGTAAGACGTTTGGATGAACCTCTCCTGCACCACCGATTTCAATCCAGCCGGTGCCTTTGCACATGTTGCAGCCTTTGCCGCCGCAGTTTGAGCAGCTTGCGTCAACTTCAACCGAAGGTTCTGTGAATGGGAAGAAGCTTGAACGGAATCTGACTTCTCTCTTCTCGCCGAACATTTTCTTAACGAAAAGCTCAAGTGTACCCTTCAAATCCGCGAGTGAGACGCCTGGAGCAACGACAAGTCCTTCAATCTGAGAGAACTGGTGTGAGTGAGTCATATCGTCTTCATCGCGTCTATATGTCTTGCCTGGGCAGATCATCTTGATTGGTTCAGTTCCGCCTTTAGAAAGCATTGTGTGAGCCTGTGCAGCGGATGTCTGTGTTCTCAAAAGCTCTGTTTCGCTGATATAGAAAGTATCCTGCATGTCTCTTGCTGGATGATCCTGTGGAACGTTTAATAACTCGAAGTTGTAGTGATCGGTTTCAACGTCACGTCCTTCGACGATTTCGAATCCCATACCCGCGAAGATATCGGATACTTCATCGATGATTACATAGTAAGGGTTGATGTGACCGACATTTGCTGTCTCGCCTGGGAGAGAGATGTCGATCGTCTCTTTCTCTAACTGTGCCTGGAGTTTCCTCTTCTCCATTTCGGCAGCCTTCTTTGCCCAAGCTTCCTGGATTGCGGCCTTGGTGTCGTTGATAGCTTTACCGAATGAGCCCTTCTCCTCTGCTCTCAGTTCCTTCATAAGGCCCATGAGTGCGGTGAGTTCGCTCTTCTTGGCGAGGTAGATGTTTTTGATAGCAGTTAAACCTTCAAGGTTCTCTGCCTCTTTGATTTCACCGAGTGCCTTTTCTCTGATCTCGATTACTCTCTCGATTGCATTTGCCATAAATGCCTCCTTCAAATAAATAAAAAAAGACGGCTTCAGGAGCGGTATACCCGCGGTGCCATCCTTGTTCATCAAATTATTATGATGCGCTAGTAGCTATAACCCACAACGGGGAGACTCTCATCTCCGTTCTCAGAGGTGAACTTCATCTAATGTATCCTAGGATGGTCACTCTATTCATCCTTCCCACTTTGGCGACTCGATTAGACTACTCTTCTCGTCAACGAACGGATATATTGTAAACATTCCCATCTCTTTAATAAAGAGGAAAAAGAAAATCCTCCGTTTTGGAGGAATTCTTTAGCCTAATATAGATGACATCCAATCGTCGATTCGGTCTCTCCAGTCGTCGCCGCCTTCGCCGCCACCACTGCCTGGCCAGTTCCAATCGCCGGATCCACCATTCTCTTCAATCCATTGTCTAATGGCGTCTAAATATGCATCCCAATCCGTTTCAGGAGTATCTTCGCCTGGAGTTGGTTTTTCTTGGTCGGTCAAGCCAACGATTTCTTGCATCTCATCATATCTTTCAAGATTTGGAAGGGTGAATTCAGCCGCTTTATCCATGAGCGGCATGAGTTTGCCTTCAAAGGATAACGACTTGATGTACATTGCACTGTCTTCAGTCAATTCGGCAATCTGTTTTTCTTCATCAAGCTTTGCTTCTACCGTAAGTGATACGCTTCTTAGCTCGTCTTGAGTCCATGAGATACCGATGTTCATCTTGAAGTCTCTGATGTAATCGGTGTAGCTAGAGATATAGTCTTTCACATAGTCCTTTATGAAATTTGGATAGTTGGTGTTGTCGACTATATCATCCACCATCGTTGTTAGTGTTGAAATGTCGTTGACAATCCAGTTGAGATAGTAACCGGTTTTAACTTTTGAATTATCGAAGTAGCAATAGTCGGTTCCTTCTGTTCCATAAGAGGATTTAATGGAGTCGACAAGGCGAGAATAGATGGCCGCACTTCTATTGCTCCATGGCATCATAAGCTTTGCGAGCATGAGGTCATTCTCGTCGAGTGGAATCATGGTTTTTGAGGTAAGAGTCCACTCATCGTTGCCAGGATACGCCTGTCTAACGAGTTCGATTAAAGCAAGTCTTAGAAGGGAGGCGTTAGATAAATCTAAATAAGCCGCTTCAGTTTCGCCATCAAAATATCCTTTGATGCCGGCTACTTTCTGATATGTCTCTAAACCATCAGAAACCATCCAGAGTTTGCATTCGTTGAGCAACACTTCCGCTTTTAATCCTGAGATGTCTGATGAAGTTCTACCATTGAGCAAAAGAGAGCCTTCTTCAATGTCGAGACCGATGCCAAGATTGTTCCAATCATCAGGGTTGTAGACGTATGGTTCTTCATCATCTTCAGCTTGGGCTGAGATTTCTGGAGTTTGTTCTTCACCTTCTGTTGGTTCTTCTTCTGGAACATCTTCAACAGGTTGATTTTTTATCATGAGATCAGCAAAAAGGTCATAATCCAATGATTCTATTGGCTTATAGTACCATCCAGAGTTATCGCATTCGGCGATTTCCTGGAGGTTGAAATCTAAATATCTGAACGCTCTAGAAACCTTGAATTCAGATGATTCCAAGATGCTAGAGATGATATCGTTGGTGCCACTTGATTGCGGGCCCTTTCCGCAGGAGGCCATAAATAAAGAAGCGCTTGCTAACACTATTGGGCAAATTTTCTTATTCATTTTTTCCTTCCTCCTTAAATGCAACGAATATATTAGTCCTTTTTACTTAAAAAGATACATTAAAATACCGCCGGCGATTCCAACATTTAAAGAATCGATGCCGGACATTTCTAAACGAACGGCCTGATCGCTTACGGAGATGATGTCCTTAGCGACTCCTCTAGCCTCATTTCCAAGAACGATTGCAAACTTCTTTCCTGCAACATCAATCTCGCTTGGCGGGAGAGAACTCTTGAGGTCAGTGGCCATTATATAGAAGCCTTTGTTTTTGAGGTTCTTGATGTCATTAACAGGAATATCTTTGCTCTCGATGATATTGAGTTTGAAGATAGCGCCTTGCGATGCCATCAACGTTTTTGGGGTATAGACACCTGCGCAGCCTTTAGAGAGATAAACGTCCATATAGCCAAAGGCTAAGGCGGTTCTTAGAAGTGTACCGACGTTTCCTGGGTCTCCAACTTCCTCGAGGTATAGGACCTTTGAACCCCTCACATCTCCATTTGTTGGCTTCTTGCAGAGGGCCACTATGCCTTCTGGGTTTTTTGTCGTGACAAGTTTTTTAAGAACGACGTCGTTGACGATATATGTCTGAACGTTTGATTTATATTCTTTGAGGGTGAAGATTGTTGTTGCAAGGCCGGATTCCACTGCCATCTCAACAAGATGAAACCCCTCGACAAGAAAGTATTCACCTTTGCCATCGAGGTAAGATGCCGCTTCTTTTATTCTTTTGTTGTCTTTAGATGTAATTATTTCGCTCATTTGTATTGGTGCTTCTTTAGTTTACCATGCAGTTTATCGTAATCAGGAGAATATTTGTAGAGTTCGCTATAAAAGCGAGATGAATGATTTCTCACTCGGTCATGGGTAAGTTCGTGGAAAATGACTGAATCAATGATCGGTTTTGAATAGTGAACGAGGATTGTCGAATAGGTGATGCTGACGGTCGCAATTGAATTAACGCCATATCTAGATGACATGTTCCTGACCTTAACCTTGTAGGGGGTTGTGATGCCCATCACTGACGCCAGTTCCTTCGTTCTCTCTTCAACATATCTAAGGAGCTTCTTATTTAAATAAGATGTCTGACCTTTTTCGCTTAGTTGATTCCAATCAGGTAGATGAACTTTCTCACCGAAAATGTAAACTTCATCATTGCTATTTGACGGCTTCTCAAAATCAAATTTCTTCAGTAGTTTTGGGATGTAAGTCTGAATGCCTTTCTTCAGATAATCCTTAGAAGTTCCATACGGGGCAGAGACATAAAGAGTGAATCCATCTTTTCTCACAGAGTATCTGATGGTTCTTTTGCTCTTCCACTCAACTTTGCACGGGTGTTCTACCCCGGCAATTATTACATTCCAATTCTCGACTTTTGACATGATATGAATATTTTAGTACAAAGTTTATAGAAAAGAACTTCTAAAGAAGATATACTTTGCGCCGTATGGAAAAGATTTTAATCAGCGCCTGTCTATTAGGCGACAACACAAAGTACGACGGCGGTAACAATTACTTCCCGCTAGTCGAGAAACTTAAAAAGAAATATCAGTTAGTCCCATTCTGCCCTGAAGTCGAATGCGGATTACCTACTCCAAGAGAACCAGCGGAGATCAAATACGGTTCAGTAATTACAAAATCAGGCAAGAACGTCACTTCACTTTATAACTCATCTGCTGAAAAAGCGGTCAGCTTATGCAAGTTCTTAGGAATTCGTATCGCAATCCTTAAGGATGGCTCCCCTGCTTGCGGATGCAGATACATCCACGATGGCACATTCTCAGGCTTAAAAGTTGAGGGTTTAGGCGTCACCGCCAGAGCTCTTATCAACGCGGGCATCAAAGTCTACGCCGAAACAGACGGACTCGACTTCCTCCTTCCAAACATCGGAAAAGAGAAAGCTACTCTCAAGAGAAACCTCGAGAAGCAGAAAGCAAAAGCAGAACTCAAGGCGGACACCAAGAAAAAACGCAAAGCCGACGATGAGAAAACGCTCGACGAGAAACCACGCAAATCATTTAGAAAGAGATTCGATAGACCTGAAGGTGTTGAATCACGTGAAGACAAGAACGAATTCGGACACTTCGAAAAGAAAAAATCATTCGGAGATAAGAAACCATTCGGAAGAAAACCAGCTGGCAAAAAGTCATACGGCGACAAGAAAGGTTTTGGAGATAAGAAATCCTATAGCGGAAAGAAGTCTTACGGTGAAAAGAAATCTTACGGCGATAAGAAGTCTTATAGTGGCAAGAAATCTTACTCAGGAAAGAAATCATATTCTTCGAATAAAGCTGGCAGAAGCTTCGGAAAGCGTTCCTATAGCGGAAAGAAAGACTAATGAAAAAGGCGTTGCGGGGTGCAACGTCTTTTCTTAATGTCTTTTCACGAATTGGAAATATAGCTCTAGGAGGACGGCGTTATGATAATCACGAATGTCGCAATCTGTTTTCTTTATGAATTCGTTGAGTCGGTAGTTGAACGTATTCCTATGTATGCCCAGCATCCTAGCAGTCTCAATGCCGTTAAGTCCGCAACGGAGGAATGCCCCAACTGTTTCAAGAATTTCTTCTGGCACATCATCAAATTCGCTCTTCAAATAATGGATGTAGTAGAAATCACCGAACGACGTTCTTTTGAACAAGAAGTCCGAAATATTTACGCATTGGTTTGGGAAATAATCGAGCACGCTTCTTCTACAATAATCGGTTAATTCCCCAAATCGATGAGTGATGAGAATATTAATTCTCACATTCAAGGCTTGATGAATTGCATATATGTTGTTCTCGATGATCGACGCGAATATGGAGTCAGCAAGAAAAGAACCGCTTTTATTATCCTCATAGAACACTTCTGTTCCGGGGATAAGCTCACCAATTAGGCCGTTGAAGACATCATGGTCAAATGGTTCAGAAGATTGGAATGTAAAAATCTTTTTCATAATGTCTCCTTAAAGCAATGGGGTGAATATCTTGAGGATCTTAGCGATGAATCTCTTAAATCCTTTTAGCTTGAACTGACTTGGATACTCTTTTGAAACATTGATCATCTCTTTAAAATCAGCGGTTATCTCTTTAATGCATGGAACGTTATACATAAGTACACCACATTCAAAATGATGCAATAGAGAACGATAGTCGAGGTTTATCGATCCAACAAAGGCAATTTCATTATCGGCAACACAGGACTTCATATGATTGAAACCGGGTGTGTACTGGTACACATGTACACCGGATTCTAGGAGTTTTTCCACCACCAGTTGGCCAACGACATAAACAATCTTTTTATCAGGGATGCCAGGAATGATGAGATGAACTTCAACACCCCTATTAGCGGCACCGCATAATTCATCGATTATTCTTGTGGGAGGGATTAAATATGGGGTCGAAATATAGAGTTCTTTCTTAGCCCCGCGAATCATGTTGATGTAGTTTCTAGTCCCGACTTGTTCAAAGTCATAAGGCCCACCATTATCTCCGAACATCAAGGCATAGCCTTCGTCTTCGTATTTCTCGTATTCATAATCGAGATAATGCTCATAATCACTTGATTGTTTTGATGCCAAGTCAAAACACGATAGGAAAGTGGCGATGAAGTTGTTGATTCCAGGACCTTGGAGTTCGATCATATTGTCTTTCCAATAACCAAATCTCGTAATCTTGTTCGCATATTCGTCCGCGATATTAGCACCGCCAGTAAAAGCGTATTTATGGTCGATTACCACTATCTTTCTGTGGTCTCTGTTGTTGTAGATGCCAGATAAGATAGGAGAGAAAGTATTGAACTTGTACGCGTTAATTCCTTCTTTCCTAAGAGTCTTGTAATAATGTTCAGGAAGGCACCCAGCACATCCAACGTCATCCATGAGGAGTCTTACTTCCACTCCTTCATTAGCTTTACGGACGAGGATTTCGTGGATTGTGTCCCACACCTCTCCTTTATCGATAATGAAGAATTCGAAGAAGATGAATTCCTTTGCTTCTTCTAATCTCTTGTATAGTTCAGGGAAGAATTCTTCTCCGTTTTTGAAGTATGAGATATGGTTCCCTTTTGTCGCTGTTTGATAAGTCAGTTTCCTTAAATAATTAAAATAACGCGCGTACATGAAGGTATCGATGTAAGTCTGTTGTTCATCATACGCTAAACAAGGGAGCGATTTCTCTTCCGCCTCACGAAGTATCTTCTGTTCTTTTTTCTTGATAGGCCAAGTTGAAAAAGTGAGATACACGAGCGGACCGATGTAAGGCAGGAATATGAGGATCAGGAACCAAGGTAGTTTAGATTCCATATCCTCATCCCTAAGCGCAAGTCTAAACAAACAATAAACATGCGTCGTGATGAGAAGGATGACAAGAATGGTGTATAACCAGCGGCTATATAGTTCCGCTAAACCGACGATTGCGGCAATAATAAACAATTCGCCGAATATGACGACGAACACCGTTAAGATTCTGCCACCAGCCTTCTTTAATGTCTTCATACCTCTATTATAAGAGTTCTTTGTTCATGATGCACAAAAAATTAAAGCCTCCATTAGTGCACTAACAATAGCGATGGTAAATTCGCTAAACCATTGAAAATTAAGAGCATAAGCGATAAAGAATATGCTAATTTGATAAGTGATATAAAAGAAAGGTATAGAAAATCACAAATCAAAGCGGCAGTTAAAGTAAATGCAGAGTTGATGCAATTCAACTGGATGCTTGGCAAAGACATTGTCGATATGCATGCTGAAGCAAAATGGGGAACATCTTATTTTGAAACTTTATCTAGAGATTTAAAAAAATCGTTTTCAAACGCTAAGGGATTTTCACCAAGAAACCTATATATATGAAGCAATTTTATAGTGCCTTCCCTGCTGAAGAAAGCACGCCCCAAGTTGGTGCGTAAATTTTTATGGCCCCGTGGAATCATATAAAATTGATTATTGATAAATGCGGCAAGGACAGAAATAAAGCATTAGTTTATGTTAATGCATGTATTAAAAATAATTGGTCAAGAGCTGTATTGATGAACCAAATCAGCTCAAATTTATACGAAAGACAAGGTAAAGCAATTACTAACTTTGATTACACGCTACCTGCTATATCCAGCGACCTTGCTAAAGAAATAACAAAAGACCCATATAATTTCGATTTCATAGAAGTAAGGGATGACTATGATGAAAAAGAATTGAAGATCGCTTTAATAAAAAATATCGAACAGTATTTATTAGAGCTGGGAACCGGCTTCGCTTATACGGGAATAGAATTCGGATATATAGAAAAGTAAATGCCCATTAGTGCACTAACGATAGCGTGGGTAAATTCACTTAAAAAATAATATACAACTTAATTGAAATAATATGGCGTTTATGCCATAATAATAATGAGGCGATTATATTATGGAAATACAAGATAAAGTTAAGGCAGTTAGAAAACAGTTAAAGATGAGCCAGACGGCATTTGCTGAGGAACTGGGCATTGATTATACAACTTTAAGCAGAATAGAACGAGGAATCTTTAAACCTAGTTACAAGTTTATGGAAAAACTAAAAGAATTTTGTAGAAAATATAATATTAATCTGGAAAACAATGTCTCATCGTTAAGTGTGGAAATTGTTAATTCAAGTGATTTATACGCTGATATTGTTAATGTCATCGATTCTTCTTATTCAATAGCAAATAAAACAATAAATTACTTATTGATACAAAGAAACTGGTTAATAGGAAAACGTATTGTTGAAACTGAACTAACAAATAGAAAAGATGATTACGGAAAAAGTGTAATTAAAGAATTGTCAAAGAAATTAACATTAAGATACGGAAAGGGCTTCGATGAAAGAAACTTATATTTTTTTACTGACTTCTATCTTAAGTTTCCAAACATTTTGAACGCAGTGAGTTCGAAATGTTATTTAAGTTGGACTCATTATAGGATACTTCTACAGGTAGAAGATGAACCTGCAAGAAAATGGTATGCTAATGAAGCCTCGAAAGAAGCGTGGAGCGTCAGGACTTTACAAAGAAATATCTCTTCTCAATACTATAATCGAATTATATCTTCCTTAGTGAAAGACCAGGTGCATGATGAGATGATTGAAGTTAACACATCCAATCAGCAAAACAAGCTTGATTACATTAAGGATCCTATGATTTTAGAATTTTTAGGCTTAGGAGAAAATAATACTTATCTTGAAAGCGACATTGAAAAAGCAATAATCAGTCATTTGCAAAAATTTTTAATGGAGCTTGGAAAAGGATATGCGTTTGTTGCAAGGCAGCAAAGAATCCATACTGAGAAAGAAGATTATTATATTGATCTTGTGTTCTACAACTATATTCTTAAATGTTTCGTCTTGATAGATTTGAAAACTTCGAAAATCACTCACCAGGACGTAGGACAAATGGATATGTATATTAGAATGTATGACGAATTAAAAAAGTCTTCTGATGATTCCCCAACATTGGGAATTATACTTTGTTCGGATACTGACGAAGATATAGCTAAATATTCTATATTAAAGGGCAATGAGCAACTCTTTGCCTCTAAATACAAATTATACTTACCATCAGAATCGGAATTAAAAGAAGAGATAGAAAGAGAAAAAATGTTCTATTTAGAGAAGAAAAAATAGCGAATAACCAATCAGTGGCCAATAACCTATTGATTGGTTTTTTATTAAACCACCCATTGAGGCTCTCTACTTTAGTTGTTTATTAGAGGTAGTCTTCGAATCTAGCAACTAGCTTATAGGAATCAAATTCCTCTTTAGCAATTATATGTTTTCTGAAGATTCTTCCATCCCAGTCTTCGACGAGGTAATCCGCCTCGATTAATGGGATTGTTGGAGTTGCGCTGAAGCTAAGTGAATTAAGGTCATCCACTCCTTCTCTAATGCGTTCAACATCTTCAACAATTGCAGAACCTGTTGGGTATTTGCCCGCGCCTTTGCCATACATGAACAAGTCTTCGTGATACTTTGTTTTGAAAAGCACTGCGTTATATTCCTTCTTAACGACATTGAATCGTGAGTTTGGAGCAACTAAGGTTGGTACGATAGCATAATGGATTCCGTCGTCTTCCTTATTGGCCATAAGGAGGAACTTCATTATCTTGCCTGAGCGTTTGACTTCGTCAATAAATGATTGAGACAGATTCTTGATTCCGCATCTAGCAATGTTTTTCATCTCAAGAGAATGGTCGAATGCAAGCGCGCCAAGGATATAGCCTTTTCTAAGCAAGTCATTGCCTTCAAGGTCATCAGTTGGGTCAGATTCAGCAAAGCCTAATCTCTGAGCTTCTTTGATCGCTTCATCCATCGTCTTGTTATTATCGAATATCTCGCCTAAGACAAAGTTTGTAGTTCCATTGAAGATTCCGTAGAATCCAAGTATCTCTTCATAGAGTCTAACACCCTTAAGGGTAGATAAAACCGGCATGCCGCCACCAACAGAGGCTTCGTACAAGAAATGGCAGTGATTCTCTTTCGAGAGTCTCACATATTCTTCAAAATGGTTTGAGACAGTCTCTTTGTTTGAAGTTACAACACTCTTACCGGCTTTTAAGGCTCTAGTGATCAATTCATATGGAAGTTTTTCGTGTCCTAAGCATTCAACGATGCAGTCGATTCTCTTATCATTGATGACGTCATCGAGGTTAGAAACTAATAGATTTTCAGGGACTCTTTTATTTGTAGGTAAATCAAAAATAGATACTACGTAAGCGTTAAGCTTTTGAAGGATTTCATAGGTACCAGAGCCAACAATACCAAATCCACAGATGCAAATTCCAAATTCTTTCATATGGTTCTATTAAATAGAAATATAGGCATAAATCAACCTTTATCTTCTGTAAGCGTTCACATTGTACGCGAATGAAAGACACTTTCAATTTTTGTGTTTGGGGTATATCTCTTATATAGAGATTTGTGGTATTATGTCTCCGATTTTGGGTTTTTTAGAAAAATGAAGCCCAAAACAAAAGAAGGAAGGTAAAGTTATGGGCGTTAAAATTGTAGAAACAGCCTTAAGAGACGGACATCAGTCTCTCTTTGCAACGCGTATGACAACCGATGAAGTTTTGCTTGCTTTAAGCGAACTCGATAAGGTTGGCTATTATGCATTAGAAGTTTGGGGAGGCGCAACATTCGACTCCTGTTTAAGATTCTTAAACGAAGATCCATGGGAAAGACTCAGAAAGATCAAGAAGGTTTGCAAGAACACAAAACTTCAAATGTTATTCAGAGGACAGAACATTCTCGGTTATAGACACTATGCAGATGATGTCGTTGAGAAGTTCGTCGAGAAATCAATCAAAAACGGTATCGATATCATCAGAATCTTCGATGCCTTAAACGATATCAGAAACTTAGAGTGCGCAGTCAAGGCAACTAAGAAATATGGTGGCGAGTGCCAGATTGCATTGAGCTACACCACTTCACCAGTTCACACAGTTGAATACTATGTCGAACTCGCTAAAGAAGTTGAGAAGTTAGGCGCTGACTCATTGTGCATTAAAGATATGGCAGGCGTTTTGCTCCCAGAGACAGCATATGAATTAATCACCGCGCTCAAGAAAAACACAAAACTCCCAATCGAGTTACACTCACACTGCACAGGCGGACTCATGGAAATGACTTACATGAGAGCGGTTCAGGCAGGAGTCGATATCATCGACACAGCATTAAGCCCACTCGCAGGCGGTACTTCTCAGCCATGCACAGAAGCAATTAACTATGCATTAAGAGGAACTGAGTACGATCCAAAGCTTAACGAAGAAATGCTCAATGAAGCAGCAGTCAAGTTGGCACCAGTTAAGAACAAGTACTTAGAGAACGGCATGCTCAATCCAAAATCATTATCATGCAACCCTAACATTCTTAAGTATCAGGTTCCTGGAGGAATGTTATCAAACCTCATGTCTCAGCTTAAGCAGCAGGGCGCAATGGATAAATACGATGAGGTCTTAAGAGAAGTCCCACGTGTCCGTAAGGATATGGGTTACCCACCACTTGTCACTCCATTGTCACAGATGGTAGGAACTCAGGCCGTCTTAAATGTCATCTCAGGAGAGAGATACAAGATGGTTCCAAAAGAAATCAATGAATACCTCCATGGCAAATATGGTAAATTCCCAGCACCAGTTGATGAGGAAATCCAAAAGAAAATCATTGGAGATGACAAAGTCATCACTTATAGACCGGCTGATGACCTTAAGCCAGAATTCAAATCCCTTAAAGAACAATATAAGGATATAGCAAAGTCTGATGAGGACGTACTCAGCATCGCATTATTCGGCGATGTCGCAATCAAGTACATCAAGCAGAGAAACGAAGACGCTATTCCAACAGTAATCAAGTTGGAGGCATAAAAGATGTTATTTGCAATCTACGATCAAACAATGGTCGATAACTTCGGATTATTAGAAGCTCTTCTTATAACCCTTGTAGCAATCATCATTGTCTTCGTCGTCTTGCTGGTAATCATCCTTGTCGCGGGTGGATTCTCGAAATCAATCGAGATCTATGATTCCAAGACAAAGATCAATCCTCGCCCAGAGAATTCAATCTTAGAAACAGACGAAGACGCAGTCGCTGCTGCACTTGTTGCAACAATCGACTTCCATAAGACAACAGGCCAGAATGCTAGATTAGTCAGCATTAAGCGCGTTGATGATTAAGGAGATTTAAAAATGAAAATTTACAAAGTAAAAGTTAACGGCAAATCATATGTCGTCGAATTAGAATCAGTTAACGAGGTCAAATCAGACGCTCCAGTTTCAGTTGCATCAGCACCTAAGGCAGCAGACGCACCTGCTCCAGTTGCAGGCGAAGGACAGGATGTCTTATCACCAATCCAGGGCAACGTTGTTGATGTAAAAGTCAAAGTTGGCCAGAGAGTCGCTAAAGGCGATGTCCTCATGATCGTTGAAGCTATGAAGCTCGAGAACGAAATCGTTTCACCTTTCGACGGTGTCGTCTCAACAATCTTAGCTAACAAAGGTTCAGCAGTTCAGTCAAAACAGGTTTTAGTTAAAATCAAATAATAGGAGCAAGTATGGGACAGATATGGGAAACGATCAAACAGTTCTGTCTTGAGTCCGGTATCGCGGGATTCTTCGCGGACGGCGGATGGAAGAATTTGATCATGATGGCCTTGGCTTGTGTACTCTTGTTCCTCGCCATCAAAAAGAAATTTGAGCCTTACTTGTTACTCCCTATCGCATTCGGCATGTTACTCGTTAACATCCCTAAAGCGGGGGCAGAACTATTTAAGACTGAGGTAGACTTAGAGGGTGTCACCCACTACTCAGGTTTACTCGGATACCTCTACTACGGAGTTAAATGGGGAATCTATCCTTGTTTAATCTTCTTATGCATCGGTGCAACAACCGACTTCGGTCCGCTTATTGCGAACAAGAAGACAATGTTACTTGGTGCAGCAGCGCAAATCGGTATCTTCATTACATTCATCGGCGCTATTGCGCTAGGAAAGAACGGACTCGGTTGGACAAACTGGGGTCCAGAAGTTGCTTCTTCAATCGGTATCATCGGCGGCGCTGATGGACCTACAGCAATCTTAGTTACTTCAAAATTAGCACCTGAATATTTAGGTAGCATCGCCATTGTTGCATATTCATATATGGCACTTGTACCTGTTATTCAGCCTCCAATAATCAGACTTCTCACAACAAAGAAAGAGAGAATGATCAAGATGGAGCAGACTAGACCTGTCTCCAAGAGAGAAAAGATTCTCTTCCCAATCATTGTTGCAACAGTTGTCATCTTAATCGTTCCAAGCTGCGCTCCATTAATCGGATGCTTAATGCTCGGCAACTTAATCAAGGAATCAGGAGTCGTTCCAAAAATCACTGAGACTCTCTCAAACAGCTTGATGTACATCATCACAATCATCTTAGGTGTTTGCGTTGGTGCAACAGCTAGAGCTGAAACATTCTTAACAACCGACACCTTATTCATCTTCGCTCTCGGTATCATCGCATTCTCAATCGCAACAGCATGTGGTGTTCTCGCAGGCAAAGTCATGTGTGTTGCAACACGTGGCAAAGTCAACCCAATGATTGGTGCAGCAGGCGTTTCCGCTGTCCCAATGGCAGCTCGTGTTGTCCAGAAAGAAGGACAGAAGGAAGACCCATCCAACTTCTTACTCATGCACGCAATGGGTCCAAACGTAGCAGGCGTTATCGGTTCTGCAGTTGCAGCCGGCGTATTGTTACTCTTATTCGCAGCATAAACTTATGAAGGAGATCCACTTTACAGAAATAGATTCCACAAACCTCTACCTCAAAAAACATTACTCGGAACTAGATGACCTCGACATAGTCGATGCACTACATCAGAACGCTGGAAAAGGTAGAATGTCAAGAGTGTGGGAAGACTCATCGGGTGAGAATCTCCTTTTTTCTCTACTGATAAAAGACAAGAACCTCTTCCCTGAATTTGGCTCGCTATCGCTTTTGGCCGCCTCTTCAATCATGTCCACTCTTAAAGGACTAGGCTTGTCAGGCGTTTCCGTCAAATGGCCGAATGACGTCATGGTTAATGGGAAAAAGATATGCGGCATTCTCCTTGAAAGCGTATCGCTAGGCTCGGAGATGCAAGCCCTCATCATAGGAATCGGGTTAAACGTCAATCAGAATGAATTCGAAGACTTGCCTAACGCCACTTCTATTTATCTAGAAGCCAAGACAGGCTACGAAATAAACGCTCTACGAGAACTTGTCTATACGAACGTAAGAAATGACATACTCATGCTGAAAATGGGTGACAAGTCATATCTTGACAGGATTAGACAGGCGAACTTCTTAATATCAAAACAAATAGACTTCACACATAACGGTGATTCCGTCACAGGTTTCGTGAGAGGAATAGATGACGATAACCGCCTTATTGTCGAAGTTAAAAACGAACTCCTCCACCTTTCTACAGGTGAGGTTACATTCCACAAAGGTTAATTATGAAATTAGATACTCCAGTAAAGAGAATAGCGTTCGATGCTATACTCCTCGCAATCTTATGCGCATTAGGTTGCCTCTCACTTCCTCTAGGAGAGAACATCAAAGTTTCCCTCCAACTTCTCGTCATCTTTGTAATCGGTCTCCTCAACCCTTATTTAGTTGACTCTCTCATTATTTCTTTCTCTTACTTATTAATTGGATTATTCCTTCCGATCTATGCAGGATTCAACGCAGGCATCACCCCTACTTTCGGATTCGTAGTAGGATTCGTCATCGCACTCCCTACCATGAAACTTGTTGGCATGGCTAAGAAGATGCCAGAGATACTTAACATGGTTCTTCAGTGCTTAATTGCAACCATAGTCGTCTACATCGCAGGCGCATTATTTATGTACCTCTACTTAAACGGAAAGGGTATTGATTATTCGGTAGTAAAAGTACTTATGGTCGCGATTGTACCGTATTTACCATTTGATGCCGCCAAAATCGTCATCGCTGTGATTGTCTCCAAAGCATTAAGAAAAGCCTTGGGTATTCAATATAGATAACCTTAATCCTCACCTAGGCAAGTGAGGATTTTTTTATGTCCTTTTTTAATAGGACTAAACTCCTATTTTTGGGTAGCTCTATTGAGTTTTACTCTTCGTATAAAAACAATATCAGCAGCTCAAATATTTAAGGAGATACTATGAAAAACAAGACATTATTAGTTTTGGCAGCATCCGTGATGCCTCTAACATCGTGTGTATTTGGAGGTTTTACAGAAGTCGGTGACGATAAACTCGAATTCGACATGACTGCAACTAGAGCAAACATCGACAAACTCGCAAATTCAACAGGATTTGAAATCACAGTCAAATTCACAAGCGATGCGACAAATGAAGATAAGGAGGAGACGATTCAAACTGTAGGTGCCAAGGACGGCGTTTATTGGACAGTAACCAAAGATGAGGATCCATATGGAGAAGCATATGTCGTCGATTCAGCTAAAGATTTATTGCACGAGTATGACTACGGTACAAATGGGTGGACATATTACACGACAAACAAGTTATCTGAAGACGGCTTTTCAGCAAGCGCTTATCTATTAAGCATCACCCCATTCTTTTATATGGGGCACATCCATGATGGAGCATTGAAGAAAACAGGGACAACAAAAGTCGCTGGCAGAGATTGTGTTTCCTACAAATACTCGGTCAATATTCTCATTGAAAGATTTGAATACGACATTGCAATCGACAAAGAGACAGGAGCAACCCTCAAATATTCATTAAGCGCAGGAGTCATGGGAGAATCAGCAGAAGAGACATTTGAGGTCACTTCATTCAAAACAAGCGGAATCAATACCCCTACTCTCCCTGAACCTGACGAATATGATGATGGCGGGTATGATGATCCAATTGGCGGAGATGACCCAATTCAAGGTGGCGAAACTGATTCGCGTTATGCAAAAGAACTTGAAGTTGATAGCAAAAGAGACTTGGTCTCAACGAGAAACGTTAAATTGGTTGCTAAATACAAAGGAACCCAAGATAACCTCACAAACGATGATGATATATTCATCGAAGATTACGGTACACTCGATATCTATTGGGTTTGGACCGGATTCAATTCAAATGGAGATGCAGACTTCATAAATGGCTACACTTGCTTATACTATTTCTTCGATACAAAAGCGGAATACGATGCGGGTTTAAGCCTTGTTAAATCTTATAACTTAAGAGCGAAAAATCCTGATAAGCTATATTTCACAGTCAGAACCACAGCCGTTGATGGTGAAACGTATGACGAGATGAGACAATCTCTAATCGATGGGGATTTCCGCCTTCCAAATTTTGAGATAGTTGAATAAAGAAAAGACAACAAGAAAAGGGGCCTCTTTCGGTCCCCTTTTCTTGTTCTAGAGTCCAAGTTCTATCAGCTTGTCTCTTATTTTACTTAATGCTTGCTTGCACTTCTCATAACTCACTTGCTTATAAAGCAATGGGTATGTATTTGCCTTGTAGTCTATCTCATATAAGTCCTTATCAATAATATCTGTCAGGACATCACTTACGCATATTTCATTTTGCGCCGATAGGCATATTCGCAGTTCTTTTCGATATTCTCTAACATCCATGAATAGTTTTTTGAATTCGTCGTCTATCTTTATGACAGCGGACAGTTGGTGGATGTCATAGATATGTCTGCTGTGTTTTTCTATCCTGCCACTCATCGCATAATCACATAGTGCGAATAGTTTATCCACAACAGTTCTCATTGGAATTTGGACTTTAACCTCGAATTGTTCCAGTCCATATTTTTCGACCAAATCATCTCTTCCAACATCGTGCAGGTATTGCCCGATAAAAGTCTGGATGGGTCGAGTTTCGTTTGGGAATGATGGTGTTTGGGTCGCCAATTCAATCAAGACTTTGTTTTTTACTGCCGCAGATGCGAATGCGGTTTTGTACGGTATGTCGAAGCTGTTGAACCTCATACCACTTCTGATGTTTTCTTTGTTTGATATTTCAAACCCTAGTCCTTCTATCCCATTGACGATGTGTCTTATGAGTTTTCTTCGTTGCGAAGTTGTTAACTTCAACTCCGAACTTGCTAGATCGATATCTTCTGAGAATCTGTCTATCAGGTGATAACACTTGGATAGGGAAGTTCCTCCTTTAAAGACGAATCGATCATCTTTTGCAACTATCTCTTTTAAAATAGTCACAACGTAGAAGTCTTTTTCGACAAACGCTTCATCGATATTGAAGTGTCGCCTTGTTCTTTTGAGCAGTTCTTTAAACAACTGTTCATCGTCGCTTAAAAGCATTAATAATTCCTCCTTGGTTAAGCTTTTCAACCGTTGAGAAACTATACAGACCAATGTACTTATCCAGATCGCATCGCAGGAAAGACTTTTGATTTATATAATTAATCAACAGTTGCTCGTTAGCCTTAACCTCTTCCGCATTTAAAAAATGGAACATGTCAAGGAATTGAAGAATTTCCCAATTACGGAAATCAACATTAGTCTTTGATTTCCTGATAATTGCAGTTCTTCCGTTAATGTTTATTGTCCTTTTATTACATGAAGTATTGTTTGTTGTTATTTCTCTTATAGCGGGAACTTGAGTCGACAAACCGATTTGATTCAAAAAAGTGTGGCCTGAATAATAGCCATTAACGAATAGCCGTCTTTCTTCATCAGAAGCTGCTGAATGGCAGATGTATTTTGCTTCTAAAATATCTTCAAAGCCCAGCCCCTCATCCGGAAAAACAGAATTAGTATTTTCGAAATAAAAAATACCTGGCGCTTCCCTCTTGATTTCGCCTCTCATACAAGCACGATAAAGTTCTTGCTTGATTGCAGTCCTACTTTTTCTCCCAATCCTCAAATCTTTGAGAAAGATCGGAGTGTCATATCCGTAGATGTTTTTTAAATAAGTTATCAAATCCATGAAAACATTATAAAGGATGATATGATGTTAGTCAAACTTTGTAATATTTAGTTTATATACTATTGTATATTATTGTAACATATTCTTATTATTCAGCAATTCTTTAACTGAATCTTCATAATACAGATCTGCATTGTCCACCACATCATCTATTGGAGCGTCAACAGGTGTTGAAACGAATATATCAAGCACTCCATTTTCTTTAGCAAGATTCATTCCTTCTTCGGTAGATGAACCGACAATTAACGCAAGAGGAACCTCAACTCTTTTGCATCTCTTAAGAATTCCGTCGATTGTTTTGCCGGAAAATGATTGTGAGTCTAATCTTCCTTCGCCTGACGCAACAAGACTCGAATCCTTGATAATCTCATCAAAATTAATGAGATCGAGAATAGTTTCTATTCCCGATTTGAGTTCACCGCCAAAGAAATGCTTAATTGCAAACCCGAGTCCGCCAGCCGCACCAGTACCACATTCTCTAGCCATTTCATCATTGGTTATTGAAGCTAGATGTCTAAGCCCTTTATCTAGTTCTTTAACTTGTTCATCATCCGCTCCTTTTTGTGGACCAAATACATAAGATGCTCCATTTAAACCATACAAAGGGTTTAAGACATCACACATTCCAACGATTTTTACACCCTTTAAGCTAATTGAATTGGTATCTATTGCGTCAATATCGCTTAATGTGTTGCCAAATGGAACAAACTCTTTTCCTTCTTTATTTATAAAAGTGACGCCAAGACTTGATGCTAATCCACATCCACCGTCATTTGTGGATGAACCTCCTAAGCCTAGAACAACATTTCTAGCGCCTTTCTCAATTGCGTCCTTGATTAAAGCGCCTATGCCATATGTGGTTGTAATTCCAGGATTCTTGATCCTTGTCTGAGGAAGGCCAATAACGGAGGCAACTTCAATTATTGCTGTGTCATCGAATAAATAATAATCAGCAAACAGTTCATTCCAATTTGCATCAACAGTTTTGACCTTTATCCATTTTCCTTTCATGCAATGTGCAAAACATTCAGCGGTTCCCTCGCCTCCGTCTGCAACAGGTATTGAAACAACTTCAATGGAAGGGTCTATTTCTTTTACGGTTCTAGTGAAGATTTTAGATATGGTGACACTCGATAAAGTGCCTTTAAACGAATCAGATGCGATAACAATTTTGCTCATACCACTATTATAGGTCTATTTTTAAATAAAAAGAGCCGTTTTCACGACTCTAGTTATGTTGTTCGATAATTTGCTTATTTAGAAGGTTTAATCTTCTCTAAGTGCCAAATATCTCTATTGTATTCTTCGATTGTTCTATCGGAGCTGAAGTGACCGGACATAGCTGTGTTCATGATTGAAGCGTGAGCCCATCTCTTCTGATCTTTATACATTTCATCAGCCTTTTCGCAAGCTGTGCAGTATGAATCGAAGTCTGCGAGGATGAAGAACTGGTCTCCTCTATTCATGACTTCGTCAAAGATCATTCTGAATCTATCACCATGTTTGATTGCCCAAGGTCCCGTGAAGAGAGAATCTAAAACGTTCTTAACACGAATGTCTGAGTTATAGACATCCCATGGGTTGTAATCACTTGCATCCACTTTAGCCTGGACCTCATCCGCAGTTAAGCCGAAGATGATTTCATTTTCACGGCCAGCGAGGTCAGCGATTTCAATGTTAGCGCCGTCGAGGGTTCCGATTGTTATTGCGCCATTCATCATGAGTTTCATGTTGGATGTACCGGAAGCTTCCTTACCGGCTGTTGAGATCTGCTCTGATAAATCAGATGCAGGGATGATACGTTCAGCAAGTGAGACACCATAGTTCTCAACGAAGACAATCTTCATGTATTTGCTTGCTTCTTCATCATTGTTAATAACGTCCGCAACAGCGAGGATCAATTCGATGATGCGCTTAGCGTAATCGTATGATGGAGCAGCCTTTGCGCCAAATATGTATGTGTGTGGAACCATGCTGAAGTTAGCTGGATCCTGTTTGAGTCTCAAATAGTTAGACATGATATGGAAGACGTTGAGTAACTGTCTCTTATATGCATGTAAACGCTTGATCTGTGTATCGAAAATTGAATTAGGGTCGATATCAATGTTGTAAGCAGACTTAACAAAGTTAGCAAATGCAACTTTATTCTCGTGCTTAATTGCCATGACTTCTTTTTGAACTTTTGCATCATCAGCGTACTTGGCAAAAAGCTTTAAGTCATCAGCGTTATGAATCCAAGATTTACCTATCTTTGAAGTGATGAGATTTGCAAGTTTTGGGTTGCTATTGAGTAACCATCTACGATGAGTTACACCGTTTGTCTTGTTTGAGAATTTGTTAGGGAATAACTCATAGAAGCTCTTGAATGTGAAAGCCTTAAGGATTTCTGTGTGGATTGCAGCAACACCGTTGACTGAATATCCGGCATAGATAGCCATATTTGTCATATGGATCTGTCCATCTTTGATGATCTGCATTGCATATCTATCAGCTGGATTAACACCATTCTCAGCAAGATACTGGTTAAAGCGTCTGTTGATTTCCTCGATGATCATGTAAACACGAGGTAAGAGTTTCTGAACAAACTGGACTGGCCACTTCTCCAACGCTTCAGGCATGACTGTGTGGTTTGTGTAGGCGATAGATTCCTGGACCAACTTCCAAGCGTCATCCCATCCCCAGCCGTATTCATCCATGAGCAATCTCATCATTTCAGGGATTGCAAGGATTGGATGTGTGTCATTTAACTGGAAAACATAATGTTTTGAGAACTGTTTTAAATCGCCATAACGTCTTGCTTCGCCTCTCATGCATGACTGCATACCTGCAGAGACGAGGAAATATTGCTGGCGAAGACGCAACATACGTCCATGCTCAGTTGAATCATCTGGATATAAACCGAATGAAAGTTCTTTAAGAGTCTGTAAGTACTCGTTGAATGAGCAGTCGGTTGGGAGTCTCTTGTTTGATGGCTCAGCTGACCAAAGCCTTAATGTGTTAGCAACGCCGTTATCATGTCCGACGACTGAAACGTCATACGGAACAGCACGTATTGCGCGATAGTTGACTAAGCGCATTGCGTATTCTCCATTAGGCTTTAAGTAAGTCTCTGAATTACCATAGAACTTAACTTCAACTGCGTGTTTTGGCTTTCTGACTTCGAAAACGAATCCGTCTGATAACCACTGGTCAGGAAGCTCAACCTGCTGACCGCGTGAGAATTTCTGACGGAAGAATCCGTATTCATAACGGATTGTGTTTCCGTGCATTGGGTATCCGCAAGAAGCTGCGGAATCAAGGAAGCATGCTGCTAAACGGCCCAAACCGCCATTTCCTAAGCCTGCATCTGGTTCAAGATCCTCAAGATTGTTGATATCGACGCCATAATCAGCAAGTCCATCTTTAGCAACCTGGTAAATACCAAGGTTCTGCATGTTGTTTAATAAGAGTCTTCCAATAAGGAACTCCATTGAGAAATAGATGAGCTGTCTCTTGCCGCTCTCGAGGATATCCTCACGGCAGTTACGCCAATCCTTACCAGCGAAGTCTCTGACCATCTCTCCTAAGATCTGATACTTCTCTGTGATATCGGCATCGGCAACATTTCTTCCGTATCTCTCTATGAGTCTTTTCTCAAACTCATTCTTAAAATCGCGTTTGTTGTCAAACATATACCTTACTCCTTTTTGTGGGGGTTTTAATCTTTCTTAGCCTTGCGTGTGCTTGTCTTGGCACGTGCAGGCGCTTTCTTTGTTGCTTTCTTTTGGGCAACGGGTGGTATTCTACGCTTAAAAACCATTGCTGCATAGCACCCAAGTTTAATTGTTATATGATTTGGGCGTCCTTCTGGACCGTTTGGAACCGCTTTACAAGGAAGTCCATTATACTGTCCATGTCCGCCATAACAATCTTTATCAGAGTTAAAGATTTCGACATATTCGCCGTCATGCAAGCAACCGACATCGTACTTCTCGTAGAAGTTAGGAGTCATGTTGTAGACGAATAAGAGGTCAGAACCTTCCACTTCTCTTTCAAATGCGAATACCGACTGATCACAGTTATCAACCATCATCCAATGGAAGTTTCTGCCATCGTATTCCCATTTATTCATTGCCGGTTCAGCTTGATAGATGAGATTCAAATCCCTCACCAAACGTTTAACTGAATCGTGCTTAGGGAATGTTAATAACTCCCATGGCAATGATTTATTCTCATTCCACTCATCAAAAGAGGCAAGTTCTCCGCCCATGAACAAGAGTTTCTTTCCAGGGTGTCCCCATTGATAAGTGTAAAGATTTCTAAGTAAATCAAATTTGTTCTCATATGAGCCGAACATCTTGTTGACCAATGTTCCTTTCATATGGACGACTTCGTCGTGTGATAGAGGCAAGATGAATCTTTCAGAGAAGAAATAAGCCATCGAGAAGTTTATCTTCGTGTGGTCCCATTTCTTATAGACAGGGTCCATCTTGTAATACTTAAGGGTGTCGTTCATCCATCCTAAGTCCCATTTATAGTCGAATCCAAGTCCGCCTTCTTTTTCGCTCTTGGTGACCCCTTGGAAATCAGATGAGTCCTCGGCAATCATCATTGCGGTCGGGTGTTCATAATGGATCTTACCGTTCAGCCTTCTAATAAATTCGGTGGCTCCAGTGTTCTCGCCTTCATTCTTATTCCCATCCCAGAAGATGATGTTTGAAACAGCATCAACACGGATACCATCAAAATGATAGACGCTTAAGAAATAGTTCATTGCAGACATCAAGAAGGAACGGACTGGGTCTTTTCCTAAGTCAAACTGGCAGCTTCCCCACTGGGAGAATGTTCTCTTAGGGTCATCGTATTCAAACATATGTGAGCCATCGAATTCTCTCAATGCAAAGTCGTCAGTAGCAAAGTGAACAGGCGCAAAATCCAAAATGACTCCAAGCCCAGCTCTATGCATTCTATCGATGAAAGACATTAGCTGTTTTGGATTTCCATATCGGGAATCTACTGAGAAAAATCCAGTAGCTTGATATCCCCAAGAACCATCAAATGGATATTGGCAAAGAGGCATAACTTCAGCGTGTGTGAAGCCATTCTCTTTCATATAAGGGATGAGGTAATCTGCGGTTTCTTCATAAGATGGATATCTATTTCCAATCTTCCCTTTCCAGGATCCAAGATGTATTTCGTAAATAGATAATGGCTGGTCGTAATTGCGGGTTCTAGACTTAAGCCAGTCTCCATCCATCCAAGGGAAACCCTCGATATCAAAAAGACGTGACGCGGTCATAGGTCTAAGTTCTGAGCAGAAAGCGTAAGGGTCCGCTTTATCTACATACTCCCCTTTTGCATTTCTGAAGTGATATTTGTATGACTGATACATCTGGCAACCAGGAACAAAGACCTCCCAGCAGCCACAGTCATCAATCTTCGTCATTTTGTTGGCGTCATAATTCCAGCCGTTCCAATCTCCCACAACAGAAACATCTTCAGCCATAGGGGCATAGAGACGGAACACAACGCCCTTGACTCCATCTTTTTCGATGAAATGCGCACCAAAATATTCAAAAGCCTTAATGGTTTGGCCATTCAAATATTCTGCAAGTAAACCGTAAGCCATATTTCAATCCTCTTGTCGTTAGTATAAATGAATTCCTTTCAATTTTGAAAGATAAACGATTTTTTGCCAAAAATCTTCTTTTTGTCACAAAATGAATAAATTGACGCATAATTTGCATATTTAAAGAAGACAGTTTTCGCGTATGAATGTGTGCGTATGTTTGGTTTATTAAGAAGTTTGTAGTAAAATCTTTCACGATAACGAAAAGAGGTTTATTAATTATGGCAAAATGTATCGCTGTCAACTGTGGTTCAAGCTCCATCAAGTACAAACTTTATGAGATGCCTGAAGAGAAGGTCATCTGCTCTGGTCAGGTCGAGAGAATTGGACACGAAGACGGTATTTTCAGCATCAAATTCAACGGACAGGCAAGAAAAGAAATCCTTCCAATCATGGATCACGCCGTCGGTGTTGAATTAATCTTAAAAGCATTAGTCGAGATGAATATCATCGCTTCATTCGACGAAATCAAGGCTGTTGGACACAGAGTTGTCCAGGGCGGCAAGTACTTCAGCAAATCAGTCATCTTTGATGATTACTGCGAAGAGAAGGTTGCAGAGTTAATTCCACTCGACCCACTACACGCTCCAGCTCATTTAACAGGTTTCCACGCATTCAAGAAGGCTCTTCCAAACGCTGTTGCAATCGCTGTCTTTGATACAGCATTCCACCAGACAATGGAAGCAGAAGACTATGTCTTCCCAATTCCTTATGAATACACAGAAAAATATGCATGCAGACGTTATGGCGCTCATGGTACATCACACAACTACTTAGCGATCAAGGCTAAAGAAGATTACTTAAAAGATGTCGATGACGAGAGAATCATCTCATGCCACATCGGTTCAGGCTCTTCATTAGCAGCTATCCGCGGAGGCAAGTGCGTCGCCACAACAATGGGTCTCACACCTTTAGGTGGTGTCATGATGGGCACACGTACAGGTGATATGGATCCATCTGTTATGGACTACTTATCAACATGTACAGGCAAAGATGTCCATGTTCTTTACGATGAATTCAACAAGAAATCAGGCTTCTTAGGCGTTTCCGGAAAATCAAATGATACACGTGATATCGAATCCGGAGCAGCTGAAGGCGATGAAAGATGCATCTTAGCTGCTAACTTATTCGCAAGAAGAGTTGCAGATTTCATCGGATCTTACTTTGTAAGACTCGGTGGCGCTGACTTAATCTTATTCTCAGCGGGAATCGGCGAGAACTCAGGTTGGTTCAGAAAGCTTATCATTGATAGAATCAGCGATGCTCTCGGAATCGTTTTAGACGAAGAAGCAAACAACTCTAGAGGTGAGAAAGTTATCTCAGCTCCAAACTCAAAGATCAAAGTCGTCGTTATCCCAACGGATGAGGAAGTCATGATCGCAAGAGACTGCTACAAGGCCCTTGAGGGAACATTATAATGGCAAGACTCCCAGAAGCTATTAAAGCCTATGGAAAAGCCCATTGGTCTACTTATAAGAAAATATATTCTTTAATAAAGAAATATGACCGCATCTGCGTATTCCGTCACATCAAACCAGACTTTGATGCCTACGGATCTCAGATGGGTTTGGTCACATTCATCAAAGATAACTTCCCAAACAAAGAAGTTCGTTATGTCGGTGATAACCACGTAAGCTTTGCTGGTCGCGTTTATCCAGTATCAGAATCATTGCCAGAATCATGGTTCGAGACTCCATTCCTCGCAATCGTCTGCGACGTTGGCGAGCCTGAGAGAATCGCTGATCCAAGATATGCAAAGGCAACCGATATCGTTAAGATTGACCACCACCCTTGCAGATCAGAAATCACAGATGTGAAGGTCGTTGATTTAGATTCAGCATCCGCTTCCGAAATGGTCTATGACCTATGTATAAACTGGAAAGGAAAGAAAGTTTCCTACCAGGCTTCATGGTACTTCTACTCGGGAATTGTTGGTGACACAGGCAACTTTAAATATCGCTCCACAAGCATTCACACATTCGCATGTGCAGAGAAATTGATGGAGACAGGCATCGTCATTTCTGACATCACAAACTGCATGTTCCAAAAGAAGATAGATGATTTAAAAGTTACCGCCTATGTTCTAGGTCACTTCAATGTTACCGAGCATGGTGTCGCTTATTACTACTTACCTGAGACGGTTCAGACTGAACTCAATATCACATCGGAAAGAGGAAAAGACAATGTCAACCTCTTCGCGAATATCGAAGGCATCGAAGCTTGGTGCTCATTCTCCGAATCCACAAAAGACAACTGCTGGTGGGTTTCAATCCGCTCTAGAAAAGAGGACATCTCACAGGTTGCCGCAAAATGGAGAGGCGGAGGACACGCCAATGCATCAGGCGCTAGAATCTTCGAATTAAGCGAGATGGAAGCTCTTGTTAAAGACTTGGATGACCTCTTTGTAAAAGGCGAATAAATTGACAAAAATTGACCTAGGGTGATTCCTGGGTCTTTTTTTATGCATGTATAAACCGTTTAAATCGGTTTATGGCGGAATTCTAATAAAGGTTTATAATAATGCTATGCATTTTATCCCACTTCATGTTTATTCCGGTTTCTCTTATTTGCAATCCGGACTAACAATCGAAAAGATAGCAAAGACCGTTAAATCAAACGGTTATGAATACTGCGGTTTATGCGATAACGGCTCTTTATCTGGTATTGCACCATTTGAGCACAAGATCAAAAACGTTAATGCAAAGCCGGTTTTTGGCATGGATGTTTTGCTTCCAATCGGAACGCTTAGTTTGTTTGTTAAAAATGAGGAAGGGTATAGAAACCTCCTAGCAATCGCCACCGCTATTACCGAAAAAACGCTAACAGAAGAAACCGTCATTAATCACTCGGCAGGATTGATTTGCGTCTATCCGCTTGAATTATCCTTTTACGCTGAATCGCTAGTTGAATCGGAAAAAGAATTTGCGAGAAAACTTTTTGAAGTTACTGGAAAATTTGATAAGACCCTCATTGGTTTACCTTATGGTAAAGAGAATGAGCAGCTAGTAAATGAAGGACGTGCGTTCGCCGATAAATTCAATTATTTACCTGTTGCGTTCCCGCATATTCTTTACGAGAAAAAGGAAGATGCAATAACTTTAGATATCGTAAATGCAATCTCAAGCAAAATAACGCTCATAGACAAATCCAAGGATGGAGATAACTATTTTTTATCCGATGATGATTTGAAATCCTTCTACACAGATGAAGAAATCGAGAATTCCTACAAGGTCGCCATATCCTGCAAACGATTCTCTTTGATAGAAAAAAGAGGAACCCTACTTCATTTTGAGAACGATAAAGGACTAACGAGCGAAGAATGTGTCAGACAACTCGCAAACGAAGGACTCGCCCAGAAAGGCCTAAAAGGGAAGAAAGAATACGAGGATAGGCTCTCTTATGAGTTATCCATTATCCACACGATGGGATATGACGATTATTTCCTCATCGTTGCAGATTACGTTAACCATGCAAGAGACAATGGAATATATGTAGGCCCTGGAAGAGGATCGGCAGGCGGATCGCTAGTTTCATATTGCCTTGGCATCATCGAAACCGATCCATTGCAATACAATCTCCTGTTCGAAAGATTCTTAAACCCTGAAAGGCGATCAATGCCTGATATCGACGTCGACTTTAGCGATGTAAACCGCGAAAAAGTTGTTTCTTATTTACAAAGTAAATACGGAAGTGAGAGAGTCGGAAGAGTTTTAACAACCCAGACAATTGGAGCAAAAGAATCGTTAAGAGATATTGCAAGGGTCTACAATTACAAAGAGCGCGAAGTTGACACAATAATCTCCACTATCACAAACGATAAACTCTCATTAAGAGAAGACTATAAGACCGCTCCACAATTTAAGTCGCTTGTGGATTCGGATAAGTTTTATCTCGAAATGGTTTCATTAGCCTCTAAAATCGAAGGACTGCCTAGACAAGCAGGACTCCATGCCGCAGGCGTAGTTTTGAATAACGAGCCATTGAACGAGACGTTACCAGTCACACTTAATCCAGATGTCGGATATGTCGCCTGTTTGGAAAAGGATTACCTTGAAGAGCAAGGGTTCCTTAAGATGGATATTCTCGGTTTAAGAAATCTCACCATCATCGAGATTTGTTTGAACCTCATAGAGATGAATAGAGGCATAAAACTAAGCCCATATGAAATTCCATTTGAAGACGAAGAAGCAATTAAGCTCATCTGCAAAAACAAGACAATGGGCTTGTTCCAGCTTGAATCTCCTGGCATGAAGAGAACAATTAAAGACATTCAGCCAACAACATTTGAAGACATCGCTGCAATCGAGGCTTTGTTTAGACCAGGACCTATGGATTCAATTCCTAGCTTTGCTAGAAGAAAACACGGAACAGAGAAAATTTCTTACTTAACACCGGAACTTGAACCTATACTGAAGAACACTTACGGCATTATCGTCTACCAAGAACAGATAATGCAGATCGCTTCTGCAGTCGCCGGTTTCTCATTTGGAGAGGCTGATGTATTTAGAAGAGCCATCTCAAAGAAAGATAAATCGAAAATCCAAGCACTCCATGAGAAGTTTATTTCTGGATGCATTTCTAAAGGCAAGAGCAGACAGCTCGCAGAGAAACTGTTTGTCTTAATTGAAAAATTCGCAGACTACGGTTTCAATAAGTCCCATGCGATTTCATATGCCGTTTTAACTTGCCGTATGGCTTATCTAAAAGCCCATTATCCAGAAGAATTCTACTGTGCGATTTTGGACTCAATGGCCCCAGGAGACAAAAAGTTTAAAGATACCCTTACAGAGATGAAGGAGTTAGGACTAACCCTATCAAGCCCAGACATCAACCGTTCAACCAAATCGTTTATCGTGGACGGAAAAACGTTAAGAACACCGCTCAACGCAATAAAGGGGATGCAGGGAATATTGCTTAATAACATCCTTAAAGAACGTTCTGAAAATGGACCATACAAAGACATATTCGATTTCGCCGCAAGGACAGTTGAATATGGATTAAATATTCAGATGCTAATCAAGTTTATAGACGCAGGCGCTTTTGACATTTTACACAACAACAGGTCAAGCCTTAGAACAAGCGCAAATTCAGTGATGACATACGCATCAATGTTTGGTTCTAGTTCGCTTGCTGGAGGTCTCTTAGATATCGGAATTGAGAAGCCAATGTTAGCGACCGTGGACAACGACTTAAGAGTGAACCTAGAAGCTGAATATGAGACACTCGGAATGATGATTTCAACATCTCCATTCGAATTATATAGGAATATTTTAGTAGGTATTGACTTTGTCAAGATTGACGATGCCAAAAATGCTTATGGAGAATTCACGACAGCTGGACTCATCAAAAACGTAAGGACGATCGTCACAAAGAAAGGCACTCAAATGTGCTTCCTTGAAATATATGATGACATCAATGAAATGAGTTTCACTTTGTTTGAAGAAGCGTACTTAAATTCATATGCAGCATTAAAGAAAGATAACCTCGTATTGGTTACGGGTAAAAAAGATAGAAAGATGCAGGATTCATTCGTTGGATTACTCGTCAGAAAGGTAGGAGATTAACATGGCCAAGAAACTTA
>JAKSVF010000008.1 GCA_024408235.1 Bacilli bacterium | reverse complement strand
TAACGGAATGACTTGTCATCGAATGGGATTTCGACGACTTCTTCTTCTCCAGGCTGCAAGAGTTTTGTCTTTTTAAAGCCCTTGAGTTCCTTGACTGGACGATAGATCTTCGAATCCTTTAAGCCGACATATAATTCAACGACTTCTTTACCAGCGACTGAGCCAGTGTTCTTGACTGTAACTGTGATTCCTTTATCTGTGACAACGAGATTTGAATACTCGAATGTTGTGTATGAAAGACCAAATCCAAATGGGTACTTGACTGCGATACCGGCCTTTTCGAAATAACGGTATCCGATGTAGATTGATTCTTTGTATTTGATGCAGACATCATATGCTCCAGCAAAGTTCTCGTTTGATGGAACATCGTCTAACTTGATGCAATATGTTTCAGATGTTTTACCAGATGGGTTAACGTCACCATTTAACACATCGAGGACTGAGTTACATCCAGCCTGGCCTGAGAGTGCGCCATTTAAGAGAGCATCGCAGTTAACGTCCCATGTAAGGTCGACAACTGAGCCGCCTGATAAAACGACAACAATCTTTTTTCCTAAGCCTCTTAAAGCCTCTAAAAGCTCAATCTGGTTGTGATGGATGTTAAGATCAACTCTATCTAAGCCCTCTGACTCAGTGACTTCGTCAAGACCCATGAAGTAAACGATGATGTCGGCGTTATTTGCTAATGCAATCGCTTCTTTGACAAGCTTTCCGTTCTTCTTGCCATATCTATCATAGCCCTGTGCATATCCAACACAGTTGAATTTATATTTGTCCTTAAGGTCTGTGAAATTGTCTAGCTTAGTGCAGTTGACCTGAGATGATCCAGCGCCCTGATATCTTGGAGTCTGTGCGAAGTCTCCGATGACAGCGACTTTATCTTCAGGCTTAAGTGGAAGGATTCCACCTTCATTCTTAAGCAAGACCAATGTTTCATCTGATGCAGCTTTTGCAACTAAGTGATGAGCATCTCTAACTTCTGGATAGCAGTTGAGACCTGTGACTTTCTGACCATCGATTTCTCCTACTGGCTCTACATAGTTCTCAAATGTTTTTGCTGTTTTAATTGCGAGATCGATAACCTGGTCAGCTGCCTCATCAACATATTTAATATCTAAAGTTCCGGCATTAACCGCTCTAACGATTTCCCTATCGGTATCACCGTTGTTACCAGGCATTTCAAGTGCGTTGTCCGCTTTTAAACCGGCGATTCTATCAGCTTCGCCTCCCCAGTCTGTAACGATTAAGCCTTCATATCCGAATTCTTTTCTTAAGATATCAAGATTGAGGTGTTCATTCTCGTTTGTATATGTGCCATTGACCATGTTATATGAAGTCATGAGTGATAATGGCTTACCTTCTTTGATAGCAATTTCGAATGCGGTTGTGTAGATTTCACGCAACGCTCTCTCATCAATAACTGAATCCGAATTGATACGTCTTTCTTCCTGGTTATTACCACACCAGTGCTTGACGCAAGCGGAGATTCCATTTGACTGAATGCCATCGATCAAATTTGCTGATAACTTGCCGGCGAGATATGGATCTTCTGAGAAATATTCAAAAGAACGTCCACATCTTGGGTTTCTCTTCATGTTGATGCCAGGGCCAAGAAGCATGTTGACGTGTAGCTTAACCGCCTCTTCTCCTAAAGCGACACCGACTGTATGCAATAATTCTGTGTTCCATGAGTTAGCAAGTGATACAGCTGTTGGGAAGCATGTTGAAGGTAATGATGGATTTAGACCAAGCTGATCTGCAGCTGCTGCCTGTTTTCTGATGCCGTGAGGGCCATCGGAAAGGAACATTGATGGAATACCCTTCTCCGGATAATCCATTGACTCCCAGAAGTTCTTGCCCGATAAAAGGGAAGCCTTCTCCTCAAGAGTAAGGGTAGATAATATATCTTCGTGTTTCATTGTGGTTACTCCTTAGTAACTATGCAGAGATTTATGACTATAAAATAGCGCATTTCTTAAGAAAAAGGTAGTGTGGAGTAATAAGTTGCACGCTTCCTGCCGTAACTTGCAAGGTTTACAAATTGGCAGCATTTAAAAAGCGCGGCCGTATTGTACCGCGCTTATTTGATTTAAAGGTGAGCACTATTCGTCGACGTCTTCCCCTGCTGCTTCTTTGATATTTTTATTTGCCTGAGCAGAGTATTTGTCGATAAGAATCTTGTTTCTCAAATTGTGATTTAGGTTGCAAGGTCCGCCGATACAGCCTCCGACACAAGCCATGCCTTCAACGAAGTTATATGGTGAATCCGGCTTTTTGAACTGAAGCAACGTTTTCTTGATGTTGTCTATGCCATCAACAGCCGCACTCTTAACTTCAAAATCGATGCCTTGTTCCTTCAAAGATTCAACTACAGCGACCGATAAGCCACCGCACTTGGCAAATCCTCTTCCGAAGCTTGAGCTTGGATGAGTGAATTCCTCTTCAACAAGTTCACCGCTTGTATCGAAATCTCTTGAATCAATCAAAGCCTGCATTTCTTCAAACGTCATTACCGAGTCAATCCAAGGGGAAACCTTCTCATTTTTTATCTCACTCTTCTTGGCGGTGCATGGGCCAATGAAGACAACGTTACAATCAGGATCTGACTCTTTGAGGATCTTACCCATCATCGCCATTGGGGATAAACTGCTCGATATGTACTGAGCAAATTCAGGAGCAGTTTTTCTTTGATATGACGCAAACGCTGGGCAGCAGCTTGATGTAAGCTTACCTCTCTCAGCGAGTTCTTTAGCCTCTTCAATAGCAACAAAGTCAGCGCCGAGAGCAGCCTCATAAACATCAGCGAATCCAAGAAGCTTCAATGCGTGAACACATTGACCGACGGTGAATTCCCCAGTATTTGCCGCAATAGCTGGAGCGATAACTGCATATGTCTTCTTGCTTGTGTCCTGAAGCATAGCAATGATATCTAAGATATACGATTCATCCGCAACAGCGCCGAATGGGCACATGTATACACACGAACCACAGTGGATGCACTTAGAATTATCGATGATAGCTTCATTAGTCTCTGGATTTGGGTGAATCGCCTTAACCTTACATGCTTTTTCGCAAGGTCTAACTCTGTTATTGATGGCGCTATAAGGGCAAGCCTGTGCGCACATACCGCAGTTTACGCATTTTGTTTTATCTATATGTGCGTGGAGATTCTCGTCAAAAGAGATGCACTGCTTTGGGCATGCCTCTGCACATCTATGTGCAATGCAACCACGGCAGTCACTTGTTACCTGGTATCCGCCTAATGGGCATTCATCGCAAGCAATTGAGATAACTTTGATGACGTTGCCTTCTGATTTTGATTTCGCTTTTAAGGTAATACGAACTCTTTCTTCAACGATTGCTCTTTCTTTATAAATGCAACAACGGAATGTCGCCTTTGGTCCTGCAACAACTTCCTTAGGGACTTCATACAAAATGTCCTCGCTGCTTTTGCCTTCGTATGCACGCTTGGCAATTTGCATTAAAATCTCATGTCTGAGTTTTTGGACTCTAGTATCAAATTTTGGCATTTTAGAACCTCGCAAAATGGATAAATCAATTATTGAACAATAAAAAAATTTATCAACAAACTTAGCATCTATTGTACAAAAGACGACCCAATTTGCTGTAAATAGAACGCGGCCGAAACAGATGAAATACTCACATTAACAATTCCGTCACACGCAGGGAATTCTCCTCCAACAATTGAGCATTGGGATGCGTCTCTATTAATTGGAAGAGAACTTAAAACCTTTGTCGTACCAACATATACACTCATGTAGTACGTCTTACTTGCGGCTGTGTTGGCCTTGATGTAGAAAGAACTTACTCCTGTTAAAGGGTTCGATGATTTGATTTTTAAAGTCTGAGCCCAGTTGTTAGAACTTCCCGTTCCGATAGATATGCATCCACCAAAGCTTGAGGAATTTCCAACAGGGATTGATCCGGCTGTATTTGAATCATTCTCAAATGAGAAAGTCCAATCGACACCACTAAGGTTGACGGTCGTGCCATCTTTTACGATTTTTGCACCTGTAGTTCCAAAGACGTTCTTGTTCTCAAATGTGTGTTTCCATGAACACGATTCGATTGATGCTCCTTGAACGGTAACTGCAAATGGAATGGAACCGTTTGGCGTTGGAGCGTTGATTGTCTTTGTTCCAATATCGTTATTAGTAAACTCAACACTTTCAAATGAAGATGTAAAAGATGCTGGCTTATAAGTGTAATCGTTAGCCACTTCAACGATGGTCCAATCCGACGGTTCAGGTTTTTCTCCTACGAAATAGTTTCTCTTAGCGGATTCGATCGCATAGTTCGAGAATTCTTTTGAAGTTGTCTTAAGCGTTACTTCGGTTGGAACTAAGTCCTTCAACTGACCGGCTTGGTCTTTCTTCTTTCCGAACACATAATCAACAAGTTCAGGGAAATCAACATATGCGTTTCTATTTCCTTGAGCAGTCCCCTCATATTTATGAGTTCTAACAGATTCAGCGTGCTGATATTCCAATCTGTCGACCGGGCATGAGTTCCATTTCAGTAAATCTGAAAGGTTGCCGATTGCAAAAGTGTCATATCCTGTTGCGGTGTAGTTGACGTATGGCTCCTGGACATTAAGGCCTTTCATTGTAATGCCATTCTTGGTGTCCACTTCCTCGTGCATGTACATCGTTGCCATATAGAAGATCGCTCTAGCGAGTCTTCCTTTATCTTTATTCCCAGGCTCGAAGTTTTTATTGTCAAAGCTATATCCGTCGTTTCCATCTGACGTAGTTCTATTCTGATAATAAGTAGACAAATCATCTGAGAACCCGTAATTCTTATTTCCTCTTGAAGTGTTACCGGAATAATTGGACGCAAATAAGTTATGGAAATCAGTAGCTCTACCAAGATTTTTTACTGCATTACCAGTCTGAGAACCGGTCATTAATGAGGCCGGGAAAGCGTGTTCTCTTTGCCAACCACTGCCATTGAGATTTGTCGCTGTCTTGAGTTCATTAGCCTCCGCATACACAACATCGACACACTCAAAATCATCAAGAGCCTGATCTGCGTATTGGTTTGTTTCCCAGTTTGTAGATGAGCCGATATACGGAATAGCGGTATATCCCTTATGCATTGCGATGCAAAGCTTCTCTCTTAAATCCTCTCCATTCTCCCAATGAATGTTGTCATAATACCCATCATAAACGGAAAGAGGGCCAATATAATCTTCTTCCGATGAAAGAACCTCAGAGTGAATGGATGATTCAGATGTCTGTTGAGCAGATGTGTCTGAGGTTAAAACAACTGATGATTCAGGAGGGAGTGAAGATGTTTTAGATGGCTTTTTCTTTTTGCAACCAGTAAGCAAGATAGCCGCCGATAAAGCCACCACAAAGAAGCGAATTCTTTTGTCCATAGCCAAATATTAACAAATCACGCACAAAAAAGTGCAATTAATGCGTTTGTTTTAGCATTTATTTGCAATTATTCTATAAAATAAGGATTAACGAAATATATGGCCATACTATCTGGCACAAATTACTCGCATCAAGGAGACAAGCATGAGAGCAATCACAAACATCAACAATGGATGGAAGTTTTTTAAAGGCGTCAACGACTACGCTTCTTTAAATAACGCAGCATCCGAAGACGTCAACGTCCCACACACATGGAACGGGTATGACGGACAAGATGGCGGAGGCGACTACTGGAGAGGATCCTGTTGGTACGTCAAGCCACTCGAAGTTCCTGCCCACAAAGATGGAGATAGAATCTACATCGAACTTAAAGGAACAAACTCAACCGGTGAGTTATACATCAACGGAAAATTCGTCGCTAAGCATGACGGTGGATATTCCACATGGAGAGCAGACATCACCGATTTCTTAGGAGAAACAAACGAAATCGCTGTAAGAGTTGATAACTCATACTCGGATATCGTTTATCCACAGACAGCTGACTTCACATTCTATGGCGGCATGTATCGTGACATTAACGTTATCGTCGTAGATAAGAACCACTTCACACTAGACTACTATGGAGGAAAAGGCGTTAAGCTCACACCAGTGGTCGAAGGAAAAGACGGCATACTCAAAGCGGAGACATGGGTTGTCGGAGAAGGCAAAGTTGAAGTGACTATCTTTGATGCAGAAGGCAAGGAAGTCGCTAAAGGAGAGAACGACCTCAAGATCGAGAACGTCCACTTATGGCACGGCAGAAAAGACCCATACCTCTACACGACAAAGACAACATTAACAGTCGATGGAGTCGTTGTTGATGAAGTTGAAATCAAGGTTGGATTTAGAACATTCAAGGTTGACCCAAAGAAAGGATTCTTCCTTAACGGCGAATCATATCCATTAAGAGGCGTTGCAAAGCATCAGGATAGAAGAGACCTTGGTAACGCAGTCTCTTATGAGAACCAAGAAGAAGACATGAAGATCATCTATGAGATGGGTGCTAACACAATTCGTTTATCACACTATCAGCACGATGATTACGTATATGATCTCTGCGATAAATATGGATTTGTAGTTTGGGCAGAAATCCCATACATCTCAAGACACATGCTCGAAGAAGGCAACGCAAACCTCGAACAGCAGATGACAGAATTAATCATCCAGGATTACCACCACCCATCTATCGTTGTCTGGGGTATCTCAAACGAAATCACAATGATGCAGAAAGGCGTTAAGAAGAACATGATGAAAGAGCAACATGTCCTTAACGATTTGTGCCACAAGTTAGATTCAACGAGATTAACAACCATGGCGTGTTTCTCAATGTGTGGACCATTCAATCCAATCTCAAGAATCACCGATACAGTTTCATGGAACCTCTACTTCGGCTGGTATGCGCCTGGCCTCATCCTCAATGATTTGTGGTTTGGATTAAAGAACACGTTCAACCGCAAATACTGCGTCGGATTATCAGAATACGGTGCGGAAGGTATGACTAACCTCCACTCATCACACCCAAGAAGAGGCGATTCTACCGAAGAGTACAATGCTAAATATCACGAGTACATGTTGAACTTCTTCTCAACTAGACCTTACTTATGGGCAACTCACGTTTGGAATATGTTCGACTTCGGATCAGATGGACGTACACATGGCGGAGATAATGGCGTTAACCACAAAGGCTTAGTCACATTTGACCACAAATTGAAGAAAGACGCTTACTTCATCTATAAGGCATGGTGGAGTGAAGAACCATTCGTTTATATCGCATCTAGAAGATACGAAAACAGAAACGAAAAGAAGACTCTTGTCAAAGTCTATTCCAACCAGAAAGAAGTTGAACTCTTCGTCAATGGCGTATCTCAGGGCAAGAAGACCGGAGAACACATCTTCAAGTGGAAGGTTGCTTTAAATGGAGAGATTGAATTAAAGGCAGTCTCAGGAGAATTAAACGATTCAGCAGTTATCAGATATGTTGATAAGCCAGATGAATCATATAAGCTCCACGTCAAATCCAACAACTACTCTTGGGAAAAGAAAGACAAAGACGCTGAATAAGCAAAGCTAAAATTTAATGGCGTAGTGACTATATGTTGCTGCGCCTTTAAAATTATTTTATTGAGGTGCTCCCTATGACAAACAAAGAACTTATGTTGGCTGAAAAGATATATGATCCTAGTGATGTTGAATTGAGCGAGATTCGTTTAGAGACACATAGACTTATGCAACAATACAACAACACATTGGAGAATGACCCTATAAGGCCAGAGTTGTTAAAGAAGATATTTAAAATCGATAAGGTAGATTTCTATATCCAGGGTCCTATCACATTTGACTATGGTTGTTTCACATCAATTGGCACCAATACATTCATCAACTACAATCTCACCGTTCTAGACTGCGCTCCTGTAAAGATTGGAAAAGATGTGTTCATGGGTCCTAACATTTCTATATATACACCGGTACATCCCCTCAGATATCAAGACAGAAACTGTTTTATAAACGAGCGCGGCGTGAAGAGTGATAAAGAATACGCTAAAGCAATAACGATTGAAGATAACTGCTGGATTGCAGGAAACGTTGTAATATGCGGAGGAGTAACAATCGGAGAAGGTTCAGTAATTGGAGCTGGTTCAGTTGTAACGCGTTCCATTCCGCCACATTCATTGGCGGTTGGAAACCCTTGTAAAGTAATTAGAAAAATTACCGAAGATGATTCATTAGAGAATCACCCTGAGTTGTTCTAGATGGTAACTTGCCAGCGGCATCCGCCGGAGATTAGTGCCGTATCCATCCCCTTGTCACTGGTGGCAGGGGACGCTATAATTAAGTTGCTGTTTTTTGTTCCCCGGTCTCCCGAGGAACCTTTTTTATTTCAGCAACCTAACCAGTATCGTGATAATGAGCGTCGCAGCGATCGCCACGAGCAGCATATCCCGGTTCCTCTCTCGGCCTCCAGCGGATGCGGAAAGGCTCATTCATAAAACAGCCCTCCACTAATAAGTAGCGGACTTTTCCCGATTTTTTCCCAAAAACTTGAAAATTAGATGAAAAAAGTGGGTAGAACCTGAATTCTATCCACTTTCATTGTATTTATTGGTTGAACAACTATTTTGTGCCTGTGTGGCCAAAGCCACCTGCGCCTCTAACTGTTTCAGACAATTCATCGACCTCTTCAAAGTCGGCTTGATATACAGGAGCGATTACTAACTGGGCCACTCTTTCATTAATCGCGATAACTTGATCGTCGTTTGAGTGATTGTGAAGAGCAATGATTAACTCACCCCTATAATCCGCATCAATGACACCCACCTTATTAGCTGGGGCGAGATGACGTTTTGTGGCGAGTCCACTTCTTGCGTAGATTAATCCCACAGTTCCTTCAGGTAACTCTATTGCAAGTCCGGTTGGAACTTTAACTGTTGTGTGTGCTGGAATAACCAAATCGCTATCGACACACGCATATAAGTCACATCCCGCACTGTAAGGTGTTCCATAGGTAGGAATGACTGCATTTGGATTGAGTTTCTTGATGTTTACTTTCATCTTAACGTCTCCTTTTTGAGTTCCATGACAACGGTTCTACCTTCTTTTAGAGAAGCTTGGACATCGATTGTTCTCTGGTTTCTACTTCCCTTAAATATAAGGGTGATATCGTATTCTTCCTGAAAGAACTCTCCATCGACGATGACATCGATCATCTCAAGTAGATAATCGGTGTATTTTCCGTGCATCTTACCGCCTTTAAGCAATTCTTCGAATAAATAGCCGGTGAAGCACCAAATCGTCTTGTTTGGGTATGTTTCCTTAACTCTTGTGAGCAAGGAATATAGCCCTTCTTGGTTTATGAACTCCATAGGTTCTCCGCCAAGAAGTGTAATTCCAGTTACGTATTCAGGCTCTAATGATTTGATTATTGTATCTTCAATCTCAGGATCCCATTCTTTACCGTAGTTGAAATCCCAAGCGACTTCGTTAAAGCAGTTGTAACAGTGATGAGTACAGCCCGAAACAAATAGAGTTGTTCTGATACCAGGCCCATTGGCGATATCGTTATATTTGATTTCGGCGTAGTGCATTATAAGTGAAGGACTCTTTCTTTGATTTCCTGAGTTCTACCCTGATTCCAGAACTGTGAACCGATGTATCCGCATGTACGTCTAGCAACATTTAACTTGCTCTGATCTCTGTTCTTGCAGTTTGGGCACTCCCAGACGAGCTTGCCATCGTCTTCGAGAACCTGGATTTCTCCATCGAATCCGCAAACCTGGCAGTAATCTGACTTGGTGTTGAGCTCTGCGTACATGATGTTTTCATAAATGAACTGCATGACATTAAGAACTGCTGGAATGTTGTTCTGCATATTTGGAACTTCGACATATGAGATAGCGCCGCCAGGAGATAACTTCTGGAACTTGGCTTCCAATGCGAGTTTCGAGAATGCGTCGATTGGTTCTGTGACGTGGACGTGATATGAGTTTGTGATGTACTGCTTATCTGTGATGCCTTCGATAACACCAAATCTGTCCTGTAAGCATTTTGCGAACTTATAAGTTGTTGATTCAAGTGGCGTGCCGTATAAAGAGTAATCAATCTTCTCCTGCTCTTTCCACTTGCCTGTGTATTCATTGAGCTTCTGCATGATCTCGAGACCTAATGCTTCGCCCTCTGGTTCTGTGAGCTTGTGTCCGTTTAATGCGAGAACAGTCTCCCATAAACCAGCGTAGCCAAGGGAGATAGTTGAATATCCGCCCATTAAAAGCTTATCGATCTTCTCGCCTTTCTTTAATCTAGCAAGAGCGCCGTACTGCCATAATATTGGAGCGGCATCCGATCTTGTGCCTTTTAATCTTTCGTGTCTTGCACGGATAGCTGTGTGGCAAAGCTTCATTCTGTCATCGAAGACTTTCCAGAATGACTTCATATCTTTGTTGTGGACTTCACCCTTTGCAGATAAAGCTATATCGATTAAGTTAACTGTGACAACTCCCTGGTTGAAGCGGCCGTAGTACTTAGCTTTTCCGTTCTCATCGACATATGGGGTTAAGAATGAACGGCAACCCATGCATGTGTAGCAGTGTCCTTCGCCATTCTTGTCAATTTTGTACTCGAGCATCTTCTTTTCGGAGATGTAGTCAGGAACCATTCTCTTGGCGGTACACTTAGCGGCCATTTCTGTTAAATAGTAGTAAGGTGATCCTGGCTTGATGTTGTCTTCTTCAAGAACATAGATGAGTTTTGGGAACGCTGGGGTGATATATACGCCCTGCTCATTCTTGACACCTAAGTATCTTTCCTTGAGGACTTCTTCAATCATGACTGCAAGGTCCTTCTTCTCCTGCTCATTTCTAGCTTCGTTTAAGTACATGAAGACGGTGATGAATGGAGCCTGTCCGTTTGTGGTCATCAATGTTTCGACCTGATACTGGATGGTCTGGATGCCTTTTCTGATTTCTCTTAAAAGTCTCTTTTCAACAATATGATTGAAATCGGATTCGGATGGGCGTCCACCAGAGATTTCCATTTCTTCATGAAGTTCTCTTGTGATCTTCTCTCTAGAGACCTGAACGAACGGAGCGAGGTGGGTTAATGAGATTGACTGACCGCCATACTGGTTTGATGCGACCTGAGCGATGATCTGTGTAGCGATGTTGCAAGCGGTTGAGAATGATTTTGGTTTCTCGATTAATGTGCCAGAGATGACTGTGCCATTCTGGAGCATGTCTTCAAGGTTAACCAAGTCGCAGTTATGCATGTGCTGTGCAAAGTAATCCATATCATGGAAATGGATTAATCCATGCTTATGAGCATCGTAAACTTCGTTTGGAAGGAGGATACGTTTAGCTAAGTCCTTTGAAACTTCGCCAGCCATGTAGTCTCTCTGAACAGAGCAGACAACAGGGTTCTTGTTTGAGTTCTCCTGCAAAACTTCCTCGTTAACGCACTCGATGAGAGAAAGAATCTGATCATCTGTCGTGTTTGATTTACGAGCAAGTGCTCTTCTATAACGGTAGGTGATATATGCTTTAGCTAAAACATATGCACCAGCCTTCATGATGTGTTTCTCAACGAGGTCCTGAATTTCTTCAACCGTTAAAGCTCTCTTTCTTCTTGAGACCTTTGTTGCAACTTCTTTTGTGATGGCAGCAATCTCATCTGGCTCGATTTGATCTTTCTCCTCGATGCTTGAGTTGGCCCTCTTGATCGCTTCATGGATCTTCTTTGGGTCAAAGTTTACTTCACGTCCGCTTCTCTTGATGACTTTCATTGTTCATCCCTCCTATGTGTGCGCCTAGGTATACAAACCACCAAAAACCGCTCCCCGGTTCTCGGTTGCTATTTATGTCGACTATTCATCCCCATAATTCTGGTGGAAGTGTGCATAAATATAGCGCATGAAATGGTGCAAAATAAACTGTGCGTTATTACATTCCTATACACTGTCTAAATATGCAAAATTGGCTCTTTAATTTACGCAAAAAAGTGGACTTGAAAATTAGGTAACAATGTATATCGATTCCCTCTATATTTAGCAAATTATTGAATAAAACAGTCATTAAAATTACCATAAAATAGTCTAGTCAGTTTAGAAAAAATATTTTTTAGAAATGTCTCTCATCTTTATTTATTTATTAATTAATAGATTTGACATTTTTCTTTTTCCTCGTATCGTTTGTTTATCTGACTATTAATTAAGGAGATCACATGAATATCGGTGAAATCAAATACGGTTTTAAGCTCCTCCGCTCTAGAAAAGTCGAAGACTTAAATGCCACTCTCCACGAATTTGAACATATCAAATCCGGCGGTTTATTAGCATACGTTGAGGCAGATGACACAAATTGTGTCATGGCTATCGGTTTTAGAACCCTTCCAGAGGATTCAACCGGCGTCTGCCACATCATTGAGCACTCCACTCTATGCGGCTCAAAGAAATATCCCCTCAAAGAACCATTTGTAAACTTGCTCAAGAATTCCCTTGCTACATTCTTGAATGCATTCACGGCTTATGACTGGACAATGTATCCTTGCGCTTCTCAGACACCAAAAGATTTCGACAACATAATGGATGTCTATCTCGACGCAGTATTCAATCCAAAATCAATGAATGATGAAAGACCATTCCTTCAGGAAGGCTGGCATTTAGAATTGACTGATAAAGACGCGCTTCCTTGCTACAAAGGCGTTGTTTATAACGAGATGAAAGGCGCAATGTCTTCAGTTGGTGAAGTCTTGACACAGACAACGCTCGAAGCAATGTATCCAGACACAGCTTATCGCTTCAATTCTGGCGGTGAGCCTGATGACATCCCAAACCTCACTTATGATGCATATAAGGCATTCTACAAAGCCCACTACAACCCACAGAACGCAATGACAGTTCTCTACGGAAAGATGGACATCGAAGCAAAGCTTAAATACATCGATGAGGAATACTTCTCCAAATACGACAAGGGTGAAGCATTAACAATTCCAATGCAAAAGCCAATCATCAACCTCGATTACAAGAAAGAATATGAAATCGGACCTGATGAGGAGATTAAAGACAACACATATATGGCTTTAGCCTATGCATTATGCGAGTACAACGACATGGAAAGCATGATGGCTTGGAGAATCATTGATGATGCACTCCTTTCAGATAACGGTTCCCCATTAAAGAAAGCTTTACTCGATAGAAAACTTGGCCAGGATATCTCAGCAAGAATCGATGACGACAACATCAACCCAGCTTTATACATCAACCTTGAGAAAACCAACCCAAACAAGAAAGAGGAATTCAAAGCCGCTTTCGAAGAAGAGGTTAAGAAGATTGTCGAAAACGGAATTGACAAAGAATTGTTAATCGCTTCAATCAACAATCTTGAATTCAAGGACAAAGAAAGCGATATGGGCGGTTTCCCAAAAGGAATTGCATTTGCAATGTCCATGATGGGATCATTCAACTATAACGGCGACTTATTAAGCCATTTAGAATTCTCAAAGTACTATAAGAAATTCAGAGAAGAGCTCAACAATGGATACTTTGAAAAGTTGTTAGAAAACGCAATCCTCAATTCAAAGCACCACGTCGAAGTCATGATCACTCCATCAAAGACTCTCGGAGAAGAAAAGAAAGCCAAAATGGACGCTCTCATGAAGGCAAAGAAAGAGGCAATGACACCTGAAGAGATCGACGCTCTAGTTAAGCAAACAAAAGAGCTGATCGCATATCAGAGCCATGTCGACACACCAAAAGAGCTCAAATGCTTACCAGAACTCAAATTAACCGACATCCCACTTACGGTTAATGGTTTGAACACAAAAAAGACAAAGATCAAAGGCTATAATGCAATCACTCATGTTGCAGAAACTCAGGGCATCGCATACGTTAATGCATACTTCGATTTATCAAGCGTGCCAGCTGAAGACTTAATTTATGTCTCACTATTAACATCACTTTATAGATCTGTACCAACTTCTCACTACGACTTAACCCAACTAAGCAATGTCTGCAAGACATATCTTGGTGACTTAGGATTTGGCGTTCAGTACCTATCAACATCAAAGAACGAAGCTAAGGCGTTCGCTACAATCAGCGCATCCGCTCTCAAGGAAAACGTCGACAAGATTCCAGAATTAATCAACGAGATAATCTTCCATTCCAAATTTGATTCAAAAGTCGTCAAACAGACTCTTGATCAGACGGTCAACAGCTTAAGAATGGGCATCATCGGAAACGGAATGGGTGTTGCAATAGCAGAGGCATCAAGCGAACATTCAGCATCAGCCTCTCTATCCGCGCAATCAGGCGGACCTAGGGCATACGCTAAACTTCAGGATATCGTAAACAACTACAACATTTCTGAATTGAAAGCTAAGTTCAAAGAGCTTATCGCCAAGATCTACTGCAAAAACAAGGTCCTTATCTCTATCACAGGCGAGGAAGATGTCGTTGCATCTGCAAAAGTGGCAATGAAGGCTCTCAAGCTTAAAAAAGGACCTGAAGATGCTGTACTAGTTCCTGGAAAAGAAGGCACAAGCAAGAAGGCTCTTATTATTCCTGCGCCAATCAACTACAACGCAATCGCGGCAAACATCAATGACTTTGGATATGAGTTTAGTGGCATCTGCCCACTTATCTGTCACATCATGAGATACAACTACCTCTGGGATGAAGTACGAGTTAAAGGCGGAGCATATGGTTGCTCAATCAGCATGACCAAGAACGGTGTTGTCGCTTTTGGCTCATATAGAGATCCAAACGTTGTGAACACATACGATACTTTCAAGAAGGCTGGAGAATACCTCGAGTCATTTGCACCAACGAAGAGCGAATTCAAGAACTACGTCATCGGTGCACTCGGCGGATTTGATAAACCTGTCTCAGTTAGAATCCTTGCTACACAAGAAGACCTTAGCTACATTGTCGGTTCAACAAAGAAAGACAAGATGAAGACAAAGAAAGAATTGCTTCACGCAAAGGTCGGAGATGTTAAAGCCTGGGCCCCACTCTTCAAACAGATTGCGACAAAATCAACTGAATATACTGTGGGTTCAAAAGCAAAGATCGACGAGTACAAATTCGACGAAGTTAATTCCTTATAAGTCATAAGCCATCTTAAAAGGTGGCTTTTTCTTATGAAAGTTTCTAAAATTTACGGTATGTCCAGTATCAAAAGATTCGTCCAGTACTACAAACCGCATAAACTGTTGTTCGCAGTAGATATGATCGCGTCATTTCTTGTCGCGATAATCGGCCTTGGTTATCCGATGATCACAAGAATGATGTTAAATAACATCGGAGATGGGGGAGAAATAAAACTGACCATCATCCTCGGATGTATCCTTCTAGTAATCTATCTTTTAAGATATGGCCTTCGATATGTTATCCAGTATTACGGTCATGTAATGGGCATAAGAATGCAGGCGCATATGAGAAGCGACTTATTCAAGAAGATTGAAAAGCTTCCATACACATTCTTTGATGAGCATGAAACCGGAAAGATCATGACCAGAATGACCAACGACCTATTCGAGGTCGCGGAACTCGCTCACCACGGACCCGAGAACATCTTTATCGCCTCATTCACCATAATCGGCGCAATCGCATATCTTTCTTATATCTACTGGCCTCTAGCACTTATTTGTCTAGCAATGGTTCCTTTTATCTTCATTGTTTCGCTTGTGTTTAGAAAAAGGATGAGACATTCATTCAAGGAATCCAGAAAAGCCCAGGCCGTGATCAATGCCTCAATTGAATCATCAATCACAGGAGTTAGAGTCACAAAAGCCTACACAAACGAGGAGAAAGAACTCGAGAAATTCGAGATAGCGAATCAGGGTTTCGTCGCAAATAGAAAAGGCGTGATGAAAGCCATGTCAGGCTATCTTTCAACCAGCCAATTCGTAACAGATGTGTTCAATATTGTCTTACTTGTAGCAGGCGGAATATTTATCGCGATTGATAACAAATTCAGTTTCCCTGACTACTCAGCGTTCATCATCTCTGTCAGCTTATTCATCTCACCTGTAAACCAATTAATCGGGTTCATGGAACAGCTTCAAGAAGGTCAGTCCGGCTTTACAAGATTCGTTGAAGTCCTTGAACAGCCAGACGAAATAGATGATGGTCAGGACGATTTAAGCGACGTTAAGGGAGAAATCTCATTTAACCACGTTACGTTCAAATACAATTCGTCTGCATCAAACATTCTCGATGATGTCTCACTTGATATACATCCAGGCGATAAAGTTGCTTTAGTTGGACCAACTGGAGGCGGTAAAACCACCATTTGTCACCTGTTACCTAGGTTCTACAATATAAGCGACGGATCAATCACTATCGACGGCAAAAATATAATGTCAGTATCCCTAAAATCACTAAGACAAAACATTGGAATAGTACAGCAAGATGTGTTCCTTTTTGCCGGTACAATAAGAGATAATGTTACCTATGGTAAATTAGACGCGACTGATGAAGAAATCATGGAAGCAATAAAGAAAGCAAATCTTGCGGAATTTGTCGCGAAGCTACCTGATGGAATCAACACAGAAATAGGAGAGCGAGGAGTAAAGCTTTCCGGAGGACAAAAACAAAGAATATCCATAGCCAGAGTCTTCTTGAAGAATCCATCAATATTGATTCTCGATGAAGCAACCTCCGCTTTAGACAACACGACAGAATTTTTGATTCAAAACGCGCTTGATGAGCTATGCAAAAACAGAACAACAATCGTTGTTGCTCATCGACTCTCCACCGTAAAGAACGCTAATAAGATTTTTGTCATATCCGAGGGAAGAATCATCGAAAACGGATCACATGACGAACTTCTGTCGAAAGGCGGTATCTACAAATCATTGTACGACCTCCAGTTTAGAGACTTGAACGAGGCAGACTCCGTTGTTCTTGACGAGTCTATCCATATTGGATAACATAATTGCCGAGCGACAAATCTAAAGATTGTCATATTCGCATATGCGCGAATACAACATAATGTTAACACTATGAAAAAACAAATTTTTAACCCTTACTTACCAAGCTATGAGTACGTCCCAGATGGCGAACCTCATGTCTTTGGTGACAGAGTCTATGTTTATGGCTCACACGACCGTTTTGCTGGAGGAAACTTCTGCCAGAACGACTACATCACTTACAGCGCTCCTGTAACAGATCTCAAAGACTGGAGATTTGAAGGCTACATATGGTGGAAGAAGCTTGACCCAGGAAACTCAGGCCACGGTTCATTCTACGCACCAGACGTTTGTCAGGGACCAGATGGAAAATACTACATTTTCTATGCACCAGCTCCTGGATTAACACTTAAGTCATGGTATATCCGTGTCGCAGTTTCAGATTCTCCAGCTGGACCATTCGCTTATCATGGCGAAGTTAAGCTCGACAAATGGAAAAAGACATATATCCCATTTGACCCAGCTGTCTATGTCGAAGATGGACACATCTATCTCTATTGGGGTTCAGCACTCTTCTATCCTGTCCTTGGAACATCCAAGAAGCACATCATCGGTGGCGGCGTTGTCGAACTCGATAAGGACATGATCACTCCAATCGGAGAGCCAAAGACAACAATGCTTTCAAAGGATAAGGACCCATCACTCGGTGGACACGGATTCTTTGAAGCGTCATCAATGCGTAAATTCGGTGATAAGTACTATTTCATCTACTCATCATTAAACGGACACGAACTCTGCTACGGTATCGGCGATAACCCAATGGGCCCATTCGAATACTGTGGTGTCTTGGTCTCAAACGGCGACGTTGGATTAAGAGGAATCAAAGGACCAAAGGACGCTTGTGACTTCACAGGAAACACACATGGTTCCATTGAATACATCAACGGCAAGTATTATGTCTTCTATCACAGACACACAAATAGACATGACTTCGCACGTCAGGACTGTGCTGAAGAAATCTTCATGGATGAAAACGGAAGATTCGCTCAGGTCGAAAGAACATCTTGCGGTTTAAACGGCGGACCACTTGAAGGTATCGGCGAATATGAAGCAAGAATCGCATGCTGCTTAAAGAAAAAAGGCGGTAACAGATTCTACGGTGTCACAAGAGGCATCGCCGGCAAGGAACCATTCATCACTCAGACCGGAAAAGATAGAGAAGATAATGGCGATCAGTACATCGCAAACATCCACGACGGAACAACAATCGGTTACAAGTACTTCGATTTAAGAGAAACCAAGGAAGTTGCTGTTAATATCAAAGGCAACGCAAAAGGCAAGCTCCACATCAAGGCTACCGAAGACGGCGAGGATATCGGTGTTATCGATCTCGCAGCAGGAAATTCAGCTCCTATCGCTGCAGGAAGCGAAAAGTCAGGACTCTACTTCGTTTACGAAGGAAAAGGAAAATTCGACTTCATCAGCTTCGAACTCAAATAACAGACTAAGCACTCGGAAACGGGTGCTTTTTTGTGTACAAAAAGCAGGTCTATTCGACCTGCTGTTTTATTTCATTATTTGCCTTGTTTCCTAAGTTCTCTAATTTCCCTTAACTCAGCGGCCATAGAGAGCAACATTTCTTCTGTCTTCTCCCAGCCAAGGCATGGGTCAGTAATTGACTTGCCATATACGCCATCAGATACCTTTTGGCATCCGTCTTCGATGTAAGACTCAATCATCAAGCCTTTAACAACATTTCTGATTGATGGAGACACTTTCATGTAGTGCATGATTTCCGAGGCAATGCGGACTTGTTCAAGATACTTCTTTCCCGAGTTACAGTGGTTGCAGTCGACAATAATTGCAGGATTGTTGAAATGCTCGCTGTTATAAGTTGAAGCAAGCATTGCTAATGTCTCGTAATGATAGTTGGAGCCCATAGTACCTTTTTCATCGACATATCCACGCAAGATAGCGTGCGCAAGAGGGTTTCCTGTTGTATCAACTTCCCATCCACGATAAATGAATGTTTGTTCGTGTTGTGCCGCTGAAATTGAGTTGAGCATGACCGTTAAGTCGCCAGATGTTGGATTCTTCATGCCAACAGGCACATCAATACCGGATGCGGTCAATCTGTGCTGCTGATCTTCAACTGAACGTGCGCCAACTGCGATATATGAAAGACAGTCATTGAGGTAAGCATAGTTCTCAGGATAGAGCATTTCATCAGCACAGCTGAATCCTGTGTCTCTAATAGCCTTCATATGCAATTTCCTGATTGCGATTACGCCCTTTAACAAGTCTGGATCTTTGTTTGGGTCAGGCTGATGGAGCATTCCCTTATAGCCAACACCAGTTGTTCTAGGCTTATTCGTGTAAATGCGAGGAACAATTGTAATGACATCGTTAATCTTGTCATATATCTTTTTGAGTCTGCCGATGTAATCCAGGACAGCATCTTCTCTATCTGCAGAGCAAGGGCCAATAATCAGAAGGAACTTATCGGATTCACCGGTGAAAATCTTTCTAACTTCTTCATCGTTTTTCTTCTTTGTCGCAGCTAGCTCAGCACCCATTGGGTACATGCGCTTCAACTCTTCTGGAGTAGGAAGCTCGCGTTTATGTTTCATGTTCATTTTCTATCCTCTAAATTTCTTTCTTCTTTCGGATGATAGTCTCATCATCTCTTTCATCGTCTCGACATCGCCTTTATCCAAGGCTTCTCTCATTTTTGCCATCTCGCCCATAAATAAATCGATTTGAGCTAAGAGTTCATCTTTGTTATCCAAGAACAACTCTGACCACATGTTCTCATTGATGTCAGCAATTCTAGTTAAGTCTCTAAATGAGTTTCCCGTGTACTCATATAAAGAGTCGCAATCTTTCGCGGTCATCAAGGAGACTGCGATGACATGTGTTAATTGAGATACATAGCCAATCATCTCGTCGTGCATCTCAGGAGTGAGCCTTGCAACGTGATGAGAACCAATTTCGTTTCCGAGAAGTTCAATCATCTGCACTGAATCTTCTTTATTATCCGGGGTTGGAGTGACAATAAAGTTAGCCTTCTTGAATATCTCAGATGTCGCGTTTTCAACTCCATACACCTCTCTACCCGCCATAGGGTGAGCGAAGACGAACTCTACAGGATCATCTTTAATGATTTCCTTCACAGAAGGGATGATTGCCCTCTTAACACCGGTAACATCGGTGAGAATCGCCCCATTTTTTAAATATGTGTGATACTGTTCCAGCCATTCTACGAGAATATGCGGATATAAGGCGAATACAACCAAATCAAACTGGGAGACGAAGTCTTTATCAACTTCGGTCGTACCGGACTTTATCAAGCCTTTTTTAGTAGCGTAGTCAATTGATGATTGCCTATGGGCTATTGCGGACACTTCATATCCTTTGGCTGTCAAGGCTTCGGCATATGAGCCTCCGAGGAGGCCTAAGCCGACTATCAATATTTGTTTAGGTAGTTGCATATGTAACCTCCATTCCTAATTCTTGTAATTTATCAAAGTAATCCGGGTATGATTTGCTGACGCATTCATAGCCTTGAATTGTTATATCGCATTGAGTTGCGTATAAAGACATTGCCATCGCGATGCGGTGATCGTTGTGGGAGCTTATCTTTAATGATGCAGGGATGTCTTTAGCCTTCTCCACAATTACCTCATTATCCGAAACCAGCACATGAGCACCCGCTTTTTCGAGTTCTTCTTTCATCGCCAGTGCGCGATTGCTTTCTTTAATTGCGAGTCGCTTGGTGTTTATGAACTTCGCACCATGCAAGAGTGACGCCAAGGAGAACATAACAGGAGAAAGGTCAATGCAGTTCTCACAGTCGATTACGCAATATCCGACGGAGAGTTTTCTGAAGTTATTGATATAAACCTTGTCACCCTGGAGTGAATTTGGGTTTAGGCCCTTAACATCAAGGTTACCTCCTAAATAATTGAAGGCCGACAAGAACGCTGCGTTTGAGTAATCGCCCTCGTTTTCTATTGTGAGAGGCTTATACTTCTGGTTTCCTCTAACGTAATAGACGTTACCCACCTCTTTAACCTCAATACCATATTTTCTTAGGACATCTATAGTCATGTCGATGTATGGTTTGCTATTCAATTCACCTTTGATGGTCAATGTTGAATCTCCATCAAGCAGCGGCAATGTAAATAACATACCCGATATGTACTGGCTGGATTTACTTCCATCTATAACATAATCCTTCGGGATGAGCTTGCCCTTTGCCTTTAAAGCGCCATCTACATTTGCAAAACTAACAACACCTTTAAGGCATTCTTCGTAGGCATCAATTCCTCTTTCAAGCAATCTAGGTGTCGCAGTAAACATAGCCTCCTGGTACTTGCTCATCGCGATCGGAATGAAGAACCTGAGGGTGGACCCAGATTCATTGCAATTAAAGACTGGCTTTACGTCGCTAGTTCCGTTGATTGAAACTGAATCATTTTCCTTAAAGAAAGAAACACCATACGCATTAAGGCAGTTGAGCGTTGCTAAGACGTCTTGGCTATATGAAAGATTGCCGACTTTAGAATCGCCGGATAACATGGCCCCGATGAGATAGCGATGGGCAAAACTCTTCGATGGTGGAGCGGATATTACTCCAGTAGGTTTTCCTTTCTTGAGGGTTAGATCCATTAATTTAATCTCCTAAAAGGATGTCTATCGCATGAAGGTATCCATTAAAACCTTCACCGATAACAGACGCTTTGCAGACAGGTCTGATATAGCTTATTTGTCTGAAGTCTTCTCTGGTCGTGACGTCAGAGATGTGAACTTCGATTGTTGGGATTGCAACCGCTTTGAGCGCATCGAGTATCGCAACACTAGTATGGGTGTAGGCACCTGGATTAATCACGATGCCATCAACCTTATCGAAATACGCCTGCTGGATTGCGTCCACCAAAGCGCCTTCGTGATTAGATTGGAAGAAAGAGACTTCTACGCCTTTTCCATCTGCGTATTCCTTGATTAATTTAAGAAGGTCTTCATATGTTGCCTTGCCGTAGATACCAGGCTCTCTAATGCCAAGCATATTAAGGTTTGGCCCATTTACTACTAGGATTTTCATCTGGATTCCTCCTTCTTGATTTTGTTAACAATTCCAGTAACACCTTTGCCTTTTGCGTCGATGATCTTATCGGCACAATCACAGTAGATGTTGTATCTATCACCAAACATTTTGGTCAACGCCTCTCTAGAACTTGATAAAGGTCTATCTGAGGCGACTTGAAGTTCAGAGAGCGGTCTATCCAAGAAATAGATGACCCCATTTTGCCTTAAAGCGTCTACGTTTTTCTCTCTAAGAATTGCACCACCGCCTGTTGCGATGATTGAGCCGGCCTGCTTAGCGGTTTCTTTAACAACCTCAGTCTCAAGGTCCCTGAATTTCTGCTCGCCATTTTTATGGATATAATCAGAGATAGGTCCATCTATCATCTTCAATATAAGTTCATCGGTGTCGAGGAACTGCTTATTGAGCATCGGTGCAAGTTTCTTACCTGTTGTCGTCTTGCCGCATGTTGGCATGCCAATCAAAACAACATTCCTCTTCTTTTTAAGAAGTTCGTTGTATATTTCATCAATCTTCTTTGGGTCAAGCGTCTTTCCGGTGAATTCCTGAGCCCCATAGAAAGCCTGAGCAACAAGCATATATAATCCAGATTCAGCCGGAATGCCTCTCTTCTGAGCCTCAATCACCAATTGGGTTCTGAGCGGGTTATATACAACGTCGATTAATCCCTTAAGATTCTTAAACTTCACTAAAGATACGGCCTGTGTGTAGTTATTTGGATACATTCCGCATGGCGTTGTATTAACAATGATTTCAACATCCGACGGAATGTCTTCGTATTTGATCGTGTTTGGCTCATCAAATATTGAAGCCACTAATAAGGATTTGCACCCTAGTTTCTTAACGACATACTGAGCGGTTTTGCTTGTGCCACCATTCCCAAGGATGACAACGCTTCTGTCTTTAACGTCGACCTTTGCGTGGTTAATAAGCGCCTCTAAACCAGCAGCATCAAAGTTATATCCATAGAGTTTTCCGTCTCTATTGACAATTGCGTTGCACGCTCCAATTGCCTCTAACGCCTCTGACTTCCAATCAAGGTGTTTGATAACGTCCTGCTTATACGGGATTGTGACATTGATTGCCTTAAAGTCTCTAGCTTCGATGAAAGCGTCGAGGTCCTCTCTAGCAATCTCTTTTATGTCATATGTGTAATCCGCGAGTTTCTCGTGGATATCCTTAGAGTAGGAATGACCTAGCTTCTCTCCGATTAATCCGTACTTCATAACTATTTTACCAAGAAATTCCTTCCCCATTCGATTGATAGTAAATCTGCAATGACAAAAGATGTAATCGCGCGAAGAATAGGAGCGATCCTTCTCACAATTGCAGGATCATGTCTACCAACGATTGAAAGCTTCGCGTTATCACCCGTTAGGAAATTAACGGTGTTTTGTTCTTTAGCAATCGATGGAGTTGGCTTGATGGCGCATCTGAAGATGACTGGCATTCCGTTTGTAATGCCTCCATTAATTCCACCGTTATTATTTGAGGTTGTACCTACTTTTCCATCTGCAACCGTTAATGGATCATTGACCTCTGACCCATGAGAAGATGCAAAACCAAAGCCCAATCCAAATTCGATTCCTTTAACACCTCCGATGGAGAATAAAGCGTTTGCAAGCTCCCCTTCAACCGATGAGAACCAAGGCTCGCCTAAACCAACTGGTAAACCGGCAACAGCGCCTTCAACTATTCCACCAACGGAATCCATGTCCTTTCCAGCGCTCTCCATTTCTTTAAGCATTTCATCGCTAACATCCTTAATTGTTGGGAAGGACTTCGCATTAACTGCGTCAATTTCAGGATTGAGGACGTCAAATCTTGTATCCTTAACAGAACCAAGCTGTTCAATGTGCGTACCAATCTTAATTCCTTTTGCCTCTAGAGCGTCAATAACGATTGCGCCAGCGGCAACGATTGCAGCAGTAATTCTTCCGGAGAAATGTCCGCCTCCACGATAATCTTCATAACCATTGTATTTCTCGTGAGCAACATAATCGGCATGTGATGGTCTGGCTAAACCTTTATTTGCCTCATAGTCATTTGAATGTGTGTCGCTATTTGGAATGAGAATGGTGACAGCATTTCCGTTTGTGTAGCCATTGAAAACACCAGAGACGATAGAAAAACTATCCTTTTCAACTCGAGATGTTTCGCCCTTGTTTGATGGCCTTCTCTTGTCTAAAGCAGCCTTGATTGAATCCTCAGACACCTTAATTCCGCCAGGGAGTCCATCTATAACGGCCCCAATCGCTGGTCCATGAGATTCTCCGAAGATTGTGAGTGTTACGTTATGTCCTAATGTATTTCTCATAGCCTTTCCCCTTCCATTATCTTTTCCAGTGTTTCTACTGGTATTTTCTTAATTTCAAAAGTTCCGATTTCATTGCAAATGACCAAATCAACTTCACCATGTGAGGCCTTCTTGTCATGAGTTGCAAACTTCATCAAATCCTCAGTTTTAGCCTCATAAGTGGTTGGAACATTGTATTTGTTAAGCAGGTTTTCAATGCGATCTTTAACATCGCCCTTAGTAACATACATCATCCCGATTCCAACGCATTCGCCGTGGAGTAGTTCTCCATTTGCATCCGCTTCAATTGCGTGTCCGATTGTGTGCCCAAAGTTAAGGACTTTCCTTAGACCCGATTCCTTAGTGTCTTTCTCAACAACATCCTTCTTTATAGCAAGTGCACCACCTATGATGACTTCTATGTCATTCTCTATGCTGTCAGATTTCTCGATAACCTCGAAAAGATCCTTGTCAAATGTTGCTGCCATTTTGATGGCCTCAACAAGACCAGCATGGAGCTGCCTATCATCGAGGGTTGATAGCACATTTGGATCAATGAGAACTTTTGATGGTTGATAAAATGCACCTACAACATTTTTATATCCATCAAAATCTATAGCGGTCTTTCCTCCAATCGATGAATCAACCATCGATAGAAGGGTTGTTGGAACGTTGTAAAACTCAATGCCTCTCATATAGATGCTCGCAGCAAATCCGCCCAAGTCACCACAGACGCCTCCACCAACCGCTACAATCGCATCCTTCCTTGAAAACTCGTGATCGAGCATGAACGAGAGTATTCCTTGGAGACTATCCATGCATTTAGACTGTTCTCCGTGTGGAATCACAAAGATGTGTCCTTCTTTTGAAGAGTTTGCTACAGCCTCTGCATAGCAGAAAGGAACTCCATCATCCGTGAGAACCAAGACTTTTCTATCCAGATTGAAAAGGGAGCCGACATTATTTAATGCGCCTCTTTCAATTACGACATCGTAGGATGGGTTCGTCTCAACTCTCAAAATCATAATTAATGCTCCTTGGTAAAAAAGTAAGTGCCAAGCACCTTGACCTTATCGCAAATAGTCTTAAGTTCGATAAGCATGTCTTCACCATCTGGTGTGTTGATGTTTCCTTCTAACTCACAGAAGAAATAATAATTCCACATCAAACCCTTTAATGGTCTTGAACGGAGGTTCTTCATATTGAAATAATGCGAACCAATTATGTTCAATGCCTTTGCTAAAGCACCGGCCTCATTTGTAACGGTGAAGACGAGGACGAAATGTTCGCCGGTTTTTGCTTCTGGCGATGGCTTTGAGTACGCTCGAGTGAATAAACCGAACTTAGTTGTGTTGTTTGCAGCCGAATTGATTCCTCTTTCGAGTATCTCTAAACCATATATCTGAGCGTTTTCAGGAGAAGCGATAACCGCAACGCCTTCTTCGCTTGATTCAGATAATTCTTTGCATGCTACCGCGGTATTTGAATGTTCTACCGTCTCAAAACCGTGTGTGTTTATGTATTCATCACACTGGGACAAAGCCTGTGGATGGCTCCATACGACTTTAACGTCGTCGATCTTGGTTCCTTTTTTAGCAAGTAAAGCATGGGTGATTTCCAATTCAACAATCTGAGAAATATATAATGGGCCTTGGAATGCCAAATCCATTACGGCTCCAACGTCTCCGGCATAGCTGTTTTCAATTGGAAGAACAGCGCCGTCGCAATCTCCTTCAAGGACAGAGTCATACGCTTTTTTAAAAGAAGAGTAGTTCTTTAATCCTGAGGTGCCAGATAGTTTAGAAGCAGCTAAATAAGCATAAGCTCCAGGTACGCCACAATAGGCTATGGATGCGCCACTATTGAGCCTGTGCTGATATTCTTTAGATACTTTAAACATCGCTCTTAAATATTGAGTGTAGTACTCACGAATAACAGGGTCATTAACTCTTTCTTGATTCTTTTCGATTAATTCAGCTTCGCGTTTGGCATCGGTAATAGGAAGACCGTGCTCCTTTTTATACTTTGCGATACTGCTTGCGGCTTGCATTCTCTTTTCAAAAAGCTTAGCCATTTCCTCATCGATCTCATTTATCGATTCTCTTGCTTTCTTTAAATCATCCATACTTGCTCTAATTCTTTCGATTATCGAATAGAATTATCTCCTTTCACGATTAATAACGCCATCTTTTTAAGATGAGCCGATAAAATAAAATGCCGGCGGTTGCCAGCATTCTCTCAATCGTTTTGTCTTATAGTAACGAGGTGCTGGCTAAATCTGACTAAAGTAAAAGTAGCTTCCATAGTAGAAGCTAAATTCGTAATAAGCTCTAGTTGATCTAGCGAGTTCCATGGCACCATTGTGATAGTGTTAGAAAATATGTCAATGATTGTTTTTAAAGAAATGACAATTCTTTATAAGAGAGCGGTTTCACCTTTTGAGTTTGTTTGGAATTAAAATGCGCAATGAAAAAAGGCCAAAGGCCTTATTTCAACTTTAAATCATAGTCAATATCGCACTGGTAATTGTCATCAGGTGGACAATTATCAATTATTGGATATTCAGAGCCCCACTCAGTTCTCTTCTGATAGTATTCGCTCCACGCTTTATAACCCTCACGAATGTCTAGCAGTTTGTAGTTACCACATCTATATGGATTCTTTGCCGGAACGTTAGAAGACTCCAAAAGTTCCTTCCAAAAAACTTCGCAATCATCTAGTGAATCCAGAATTTCTTTTACGTCATGTTTTCCGTTTAAAACAAGGTAGAAACCCGTGAAACAACCCATTGGACCCCAATAGATTTTGTCCTTGAATTTCCCAGTGAAAAAAGTTGCCATTACATGCTCAATAGTATGGGCTTGGCAAGGGGTTAAGTACTCACCACTATTTGGTTTTTTGAATCTGAAGTCATAGGTTGTAACATAGTTTGTGCCATAATCCCTAACTTCGTGTAAATATAGGCCTGGCTTAAGTTTTGAGTGATCGATTTTGAATGAAATAACGTTTGATTGCATGTTAATAACCTCTCAAAAACAAATTATACATACAAAAATGGCTTATTCAAAAACCCATATCTATAAAGATATTTTCAAATAGAAAAAAGATAAATTATCGCTTTCAATTTGTAAGAAATTTTTGTAAAATCTTAACAGGAGTTAGAATTATGCAAACAAAAAAAGTACACAAAGCAGAGACTAGGCTCATGAACGCCCTTCTTGATTTAATCGCTGAAGGTTGTAATGTTGCTGATGTTTCAGTATCAGATTTATGCCAAAAGGCAGGAGTTTCAAGAACTGCTTTCTACGCTTACTATGACAACATTTCAAGCGTTGCACTCGCCATGGAAGATAGAGCAATTGAAAAGAGTCTAGGACCTATTAGATTTATCTTTGAGAACCCTGAGAAGGAACAAGAATCAAGAGAACTGATCTTTAAATATAATGCACATATCCTTTCTCATAGGGATCATGTTGTCGCTCTTCTTCAATGCAATATCGGATTAACTTTCACTGAAAGAATGATTGATAAGGTTGTTGAGATTATCCACTCAAAATTCGAAGGAACTAGTTTTTCAGAAGTTAGAGAGCGCGTTGCAGCTTATGCATTCGTCTCGCTCATCAGACACCTCATTCTTACTGGCGAAATCCAAACAATAGACTACTACCCATTCTTAAGAGAGTGGTCCACAAAAGTCATCGCGTTTGGTGAAAGACCTGGAATGATGTAAGCAATAGAAACCAGCAAATCGTTAGATAAAAGTGGATTTAATCCACTTTTTTCTTTTCTTTCTATGTCTTTCATGCAAGAACACTTGTATTTATTTTAAAGACACATTATAGTTTTCCCATGTTTTATTCAACGAGAGATTCTAAATTAAGAGTGACCGCAAGCAAAGCGATCCTAAAAGGTTTAAGTGATGATGGTGGCTTATTCCTTCCTGAGACTATTCCATCTATCGACATCAGCAAATTGCTCAATCTTTCATATCAGGAGTTAGCATGCTACGTTTTATCACTTTACCTCGATGACTTCACAAAAGATGAAATCGAATCATGTGTAAAGAAAGCGTACGGAGCATTCAACTTCCCTGATGGCCCAATCCAACTGCACCACGAAGATAAGTTCTCAGTTCTTGAGTTATTCCACGGACCAACCACGACGTTTAAAGACATGGCGCTTTCCCTATTGCCACATCTCATGAGCGTTGCAAAAAAGAAGAACGGCATTACAAAGAAAATTCAAATCGTCACCGCCACTTCAGGTGATACAGGATCAGCTGCTTTATCCTCGTTTATTTCAAGCGATGATATATCTGTAAAAGTCCTCTACCCACATGGCGGAATATCGGCATTCCAAGAAATGCAGATGCTCTATTTCACATCGGATAAATGTAGAGCCTATGCCCTCGATGAATCAAACTTTGATGACTGTCAAAATTTTGTGAAGAAAATACTCAACGAACAGCATGAAGATGTAATCGTCAGCAGTGCGAATTCGATTAACATTGGCAGATTAGTTCCTCAAATCGTTTATTACATCAAGTCATATATCGATTTGGTAAATGCAGGAAAGATTAATTTGGGCGATGAGTTAGATGTTGTCGTTCCTACTGGAAATTTCGGCAATATATTTGCTTCTTATTTAGCAAAAAAGATGGGTACACCTCTTGGCAAAATAGTGTGTGCTTCAAACGAAAATAGAGTCTTAACAGATTTCTTAACGACAGGTACTTATTCAATCGACAGAGAATTTAAGAAAACAAATTCTCCTTCTATGGATATCCTCATTTCATCTAACCTTGAAAGACTCCTTTATTTATTAGCCGAAAACGATGAGGAAGTTAGATCATACATGAAGGATCTTAAGTCCGACAAAAAAGGATATAAGGTCAGTGATTCGATGAAGAAAAAGCTTAATGAATTTGAGGCTTATTCTGTAAACGAGAAAGACACTATCGAAGCTATTAGAGAATGCTTTGACACATATAATTATTTAATAGACCCACACACAGCCGTGTCATATCGTGCATACACACGTATGGCAACAAGCAATAGAGTTCTTGTTGTTTCCACTGCCTCTCCATATAAATTCACCGAGGCAATACTCGAGGTCTTCAATAAAAAAGAAGATGATGTCGTTAAAGCGATGACAATGATTCAAGATCTAACGGGAACAAAAATGCCTGTTCAGTTGGAAAAGGTCTTGAAGGTCGCAACACCTAGATACTTATTGAAAAAGAGTCAGGTTGAAGACGTTCTGTTTTCTAAGAAGGTATTGGTAGTTAGCGTTCCAGCCACAAGCGCCAATCTTGGACCATGTTTTGATGTCGCTGGCATTGCGCTAAATCTTTTTAACAAATTTGGATTCAAGCCAAACGCAAACGACGTAGTAAAAGGATTCAAATCAGAATACAAAGACAACAATTTAGTCCTCAAGTCATATAGAAGGTTGTTCGAGAGATATGGAGACGCATATCTGCCTGTCGAAATCACTTTATTAGAGACAAACGTTCCTGAATCAAGAGGATTGGGCAGTTCTTCCACTTGCATTGTTGCGGGGTTGATGGCTGCTAACGAGATGCTCAATAGAAAATATTCCAAGTTGCAGTTACTTGAATTAGCAACTGAATTAGAAGGCCATCCAGACAACGCTGCCCCAGCGATCTTTGGTTCGCTTGTGGCAACGTGGAATGATGGAAATGAATATCATCCTGTTCAGTACGTTGTATCTGACAAACTAAAATTCATCTTAGCCGTCCCAGATGTACAGCTTAAGACAAAAGATTCTAGAGGAGTTCTCCCACAATCACTTTCCTATAAAGATATCCAGTTCAATTCCTCAAGAATTATGAACACGGCAAAAGCATATATGGAGGGAGACGTAAAATCGTTGTGCGGTTTAATCGAAGATAAAATACACACACCATATAGATTAAAGTTGATCCCGGACGCCGATAAGATAGGCGCATTAGCAAAAGCAAATGGATGCCCATTTACCATATCAGGCTCTGGTTCAACTTTGCTCATAATAAGCAGTGATGAATCTATCATCTCTAAATTGGAGAAAGAAAATTATTCTGTGAAATATAGATTCATGTGCTTATCAGTTAATAAAGACGGCGCTACAGTCGAGGAGAAATAAAATGGAAAACGAATATTTTTTAGTGAATAAAAAAATACTACCAGATTTTTTCAATGATGTTCTCGATGCGAAAAACATGGTAAACAACGAAAACAAATCTGTTTCGGATGCCTGCAAAGAGGTTGGTATTTCAAGATCCACATATTATAAATATAAAGATTTCATCAGATACCCAGATGAGAAACCAACTAACAAGGCCGTATTATCATTCAAAGTGGACGATATTCCTGGCATCTTGTCATTCATACTGTCAAAAATCTATGAATGTAAGGCCAGCGTTTTAACAATAAACCAGACTGCACCAGTTCAAGGAATTGCATATATTACTATCACATTAAGCGTAAACGGCATGACAACAACGCTCGATAGATTGCTCAACACAATCAACAGTTTGGAGCATGTTTTGAATGCAACAATGTTGAAATAAACCTGAAAATTTTCTCAAAATTCATCAAAATAATTATTGAAATTTTAAAAAATAGCCGATATCAACGGACAAAATTGTTTTTGTAAACGCTTTCTATAATTTTTCAAAACCAATCATTGAAAATTGGTTATTTTCCTTTTAAATAGACCCTACAAACGCGATTGAATTCAGACATGTTCTTGCAAAACTAGCGTGAAGAGAGAGGCTCGGATGGTGAAATGGGCTGACGAATAGATGCAAGGGTCTCACTGAATGAGCGGCCGGGTGAAATCACTTGAAAGTAATACCGGACGGGGTAGCCCGTAATAGCCAAAAAGAGTGGTCACTAAATAATTAAAGTGACAATAAGAGTGGTACCACAGGGTTCTTAGACCTGTCTCTTAACTACTAAGAGGAGTTTATTTTCAAGGGGGATTTACAAAAATGAAAAACACACTCAAAACATTTGCGGCTTCTGTCTTGGCCTTCTCATCAGTAGCTCTACTCGCTGCATGCGGCGGAAAGAATTACGCGGCCAATAACAAAGCCATCATGATCGGAAACTCCGGTCCATTAACAGGTCCATATGCTATTTATGGAACAGGCGTAAAGAACGCAATTGAAATGGCGGTAGAAGAGATTAACGCTAAGCAGACAGATGGCTTCAAATTCAGCTACACAGGAAAAGATGACCAGGGCGATGGCGAAATTGCAGCACAGAACTTCAATACTCTTTATGAATCTGGAATGCAGGTCTCACTCGGATGCGTTACATCAGGTGCATGCGTTGGTTTCGCTGGCGCAGATGAAAATAACGAAGTCTTCAAATTAACACCTTCAGCTACAGCAGACGCAGTTTATAAAGCAGGCGTCTATCAGATGTGCTTCTCAGACTCAGGTCAGGGAACAGCAGCTGCAAAGTACGTTAAGGAATACTACAAAGGAAAGAAAGTCGGTGTCTTATATAACTCAGCACAGGACTATTCAAAGGGAATCTACCAGAATTTCGCTAAAGAATTCGGTGAAGCAAATATCACAGCAACAGCAACATTCACAGATGACGCAACAGCAAGCTTCGACGGACAGGTTACAACATTAAAAGATTGTGATGTTGTCTTCCTCCCAATCTATTACACACCAGCTACAACATTCATCCGTGCAGCATTCGGTAAGATCGCAGATAATGCAGTCTACTTCGGCGCTGATGGACTTGACGGAATCGATGGCGTTGAAGGATTCGACGTTAACTCATTCCCACAGAAGATTTCAATGCTCTCACACTTCAATGCAGCATCAACTGCTACAGCTACCTCAACATTCGTCTCTGCATACAACTCAAAATACGATCCAAAATCGCTCAACCAGTTCGCAGCATCAGCTTATGACTGCGTCTATGCAATCTACGGCATGATGAAGAACTATGAGTCAAAGGGCAATTCAATCGCAAACAACATCGCTGCAAAGGACCTCAATGCTATCTTGACTGAAGAAATCAAGACATATACATTCGACGGCGTTACAGGTACCGGAGTTAAGTGGAATGCCGATAACACAGTTGATAAGACCCCATTAGAGTTCGAAATCAACCCAAATCGTGTTCATTCTTAATTATTAATAATTAAATGACAATTTAGGAAGGTGGCCCTTAACCAAGGTCACCTTTCTCCGTTTTTAAAAACATGGTTAGAAAGGACAGAAATTATGCCTGAGTTTTTATCTCTTACGCTGGGCGCGCTCGCGCTAGGTGGCGTATATGCACTTATCGCGTTAGGCTACACAATGGTCTACGGTATTGCTAAGATGCTTAACTTCGCTCATGGTGACATCATCATGGTTGGTGCATATTCAGCTTACGTCACATTCATGATGCTCGGCATGCCAATATGGTTGTGCATCATCATCGCAGTCGTCTTCTGCACAATACTTGGAATAGTGATTGAAAAGGTCGCGTACAAACCTCTTAGAGGCGCTTCTCCTCTTGCTATTCTCATCACCGCTATCGGTGTCTCTTACTTAATGGAGTCTATCGTTTATTTAACATTTAGCTCCGCTCCAAAAAACGTTGTCCTTTTCCAATCATTACAAGGCAACCCAACCGCTACAGCACTCATCACGTTAGGCGTTGCGGTCGCAATCATGGTTGGCCTCGTTTTATTCATCAATTACACAAAAATCGGCAAAGCAATGCGTGCAGTCTCTGAAGATAGAGGCGCTGCTCAGTTAATGGGCATCAACGTAAATGTCGTTGTCATGATTACATTTGCAATTGGCAGTGCACTCGCTGCTGTTGCGGCCGTCTTCTGGTTAATGAAGACCCCACTTGTCACATACACAATGGGATCATTACCAGGCATCAAGGCATTCAGCGCTGCCGTCATCGGCGGTATTGGCTCTATCCCAGGCGCGATGATCGGTGGAATTCTTATGGGTCTCATCGAAACATTCTGCGACGCAGTTCCAGGACTCCAGAGCTACACAATGGCAGTTGAATTCGCAGTATTAGTCTTAATTCTCCTTGTAAGACCTAGTGGATTACTCGGTAAGGTTAAGAGAGAGAAGGTATAGTTATGGAACAGACAAAAAGATCATACTTCTCTTACTTCAAGAAAGGCTTAACACTCAGGAACTACTGGATGTATGCATCACTTGCATTATTCATTGTTGTTGGCCTCGTCTTAACGATTACAGATATACCAAGGAACTCAACTTACTTATTATTTGAGCAGATTGGATACACAGTCGTCATCGTCATCTCTTTATCACTTGTCGTTGGCTTCTTAGGCGAATTATCTCTTGGACACGCAGGATTCATGTCCATAGGCGCATTCACCGGAATGTTCTTCCAACAAATCGCTTTAGGAGGACTTGCTTCCCATAAGGGATTCCCTGCTGCACTCGCATTATTCATTTCAATGATTGTCGGCGGTTCCATTGCGGCAATATTTGGATTCATCATCTCTTTGCCTGCTTTAAGACTTAAGGGTGATTATCTAGCAATTGTTACTCTCGCATTTGGTGAAATTGTCAAAGTCTTCTTCCAGAACATCGACATTCAGTCAATCACCAACAAAAAAGGTTCACCTGTCTGGTCCACCACCGGTCTCATCCATGACTACCGTTTCGATTCTCATTGGTTATTCATAATCATATTTGCAGTAGCACTCCTGTTCATTGTCATGATTAGGAACCTACTTAGATCTCCGCACGGCAGAAACATAATGGCTATACGTGATAATGAAATCGCTGCTAGAGCAATGGGCGTTAATGTCGTCTTCTACAAGATATTCGTCTTTGTCATCTCGTCGTTTATCGCTGGCGTTGCAGGCGTTCTCTTCGGAGCTTCACAATCCACATTTGCTGCGGCTAAATTTGACTACAACTATTCGATCAACAACATCTTGGTCATCGTCGTTTTAGGCGGTATGGGCAACCTTGAAGGTTCTATCATCGCCGGTGTTGTCGTTGCCTTATTAAACAACAGATTACAAAGCGTATTGAGCGGAGATATGGCCGCTTTGAAGAATGTTATCTACGCTCTTGTTCTCATCGTAGTCGTCATTTATAACAACGCATCATTTACCAAGACATTCCGCGAGAAATATAACATGCGCACCTTATTCAACAAGATTAAGAAAGCTCTCGTTAAAAAAGAATCAACCGACCCTGAAAAAGAAATTGATCCAACATATTCAGCAGACTGGTCAAAGATCCCTACTAAGATCCCAATGGATGCAATTGTTACAACGGATCCACTACCAGATCTACCTGAAAATGAAGATGGAGGTAAACAGTAATGGCAGAAATTATCTTAAAAACTGAAGACCTCTCAATCCAATTCGGCGGATTAAAAGCGGTCCAGAATTTCAATGTAGAGATCAAGAAAAACGAAATCTACGGTCTAATCGGCCCTAATGGTGCTGGAAAAACAACCGTCTTCAACATCATAACTGGAGTATATAAGCCAACGTCAGGCAAAGTCTTCTTGTGTGATAAAGAGATAACTGGTCTCGCACAAAAAGAAGTAGCTAGAGCGGGAATCTCTCGTACATTCCAGAACATCCGACTATTCAACAACATGTCAGTCCTTCAAAACGTTATGGTTTCGATGAGTTCTAGACCTGAATATAAAGTCAACATCATACAGTCATTCTTCCATACAAAACACTACTTCGATAACGAGAAGAAGATGAGAGATGAAGCTAAAGAATTACTAAAGGTTTTTGGATTATATGAGGAAAGAAAAGAACTCGCTTCATCACTTCCATACGGAAAACAGAGAAAACTCGAAATCGCTAGAGCACTTGCGACAAACCCAAAAATATTATTCCTCGACGAACCTGCTGCAGGCATGAACCCTGAAGAGACTCGTGAACTTATGGACACAATTAGATTAGTCCGTGACAAGTTTGATATGACAATCCTCTTAATTGAGCATGACATGAAACTAGTCTCAGGCATCTGCGAAGAGGTAACTGTCTTAAGCTTTGGACAGACATTGACATCAGGACAGACTTTAGAAGCATTATCAAACCCTGAAGTTATCAAAGCGTATTTAGGAGATGACGACGATGGCGATACTGGAAGTAAATAACTTACATGTCTCATATGGCATGATTAAAGCCGTCAAAGGCGTTTCCTTTGAGGTAAATGAGGGCGAAATCGTCGCTCTAATCGGCGCTAACGGCGCTGGCAAGACAACTATCATCCACGCAATTTCCGGTCTTCTTAAGGCAAAAGAGGGAACAATCAAACTCATGGCCGACAAAAAGAACAAGAAGACAGGAGAAGTTACTCCTGAACAGGTGGAGCTTACCAAAACCGCTGCCAATAAAATCGTTTATTTAGGATTGAGCCAAGTGCCAGAGGGACGTCATGTCTTCTCCGAATTAAGCGTTAAGGACAATCTCTTGATGGGCGCTTATACAAGAAACAGCAAAAAGGAAATCGAAGACACTCTAAAGAATGTCTACGAAAAATTCCCAATCTTGCTTGAAAGATCAAAACAAACAGCAGGCACTTTATCTGGTGGCGAGCAGCAAATGTTAGCGGTAGGCCGTGCAATGATGGCACACCCAAAGGTGCTTCTTCTCGATGAGCCATCTATGGGCCTTTCGCCTTTATATGTCGACATCATCTTTAAGACGATAAAAGAAATCAATAAGGAAGGCACCACTGTCGTCCTCGTTGAACAGAACGCAAAAAAAGCGTTGTCCATCGCCGATAGAGCATACGTTATCGAAACCGGATTGATAACAAAGACCGGTACAGGTAAAGAGCTCTTGGAGGATGAGGACGTCAGAAAAGCTTACTTAGGCGCTTAAAAGAAAAGCCAGTTCACGTTGTGAGCTGGCTATTTTTTATATGCCTGATATTTATCAACATTTAGTATCTCTTCCGCTCTAGCGATAGATTCCCTAGATGGAGACATGACATCTCTTAGTCTATATGGGATTCCATACTTATCATATTTTCCTAAAGCGTATGGATGATAAGGAAGAACCTCAAATCTTTCAACATTTCTCAGTTTGGAAGCAAACTCATCAGTCTTTCGAAGCAGTTCTTCTTGGTCTGTGTACCCTGGAACAAGAACATATCTGATCCAGATTGGGAAATTCACCTCATCAAGATATTTGAACATATCTAAAGGGTTCGTTAATGACTGCCCGGTCATTTTTTGGTGAGTCTCCTCATCAATTCCTTTAACGTCTAAGAGAATTAAATCTAGATACTTGAGTAATTCCTGGAACTTGGAGAAGAATGGTTCTTCACGAGTGAATGGGCCGCCCGCTGTATCAATGACAACTGTGTAGCCTTTTGCCTTGGCCTCTTTCGCCATCTCAAGAACGAAGTCAATCTGAGAAAGAGGTTCGCCTCCAGAGATTGTGATACCGCCATTATCTCTCCAGTAATTCGCATATCTACCGAGTTTTTTAACGGCTTCTTCGGCTGTTATAGGATTCTCTTTAGTAAAAGCCCAGGTTTCAGGGTTATGGCAATACAAGCACCTAAAAGGACAGCCTTGCAAAAAGAGGACGGACCTGACACCAGGCCCATCCACCAAAGCAAATGATTCTATTGAATTGTAATATCCAACAGTCGCCATCTTGATTATAAGCTCTCGTGGCAAGTTCTTGAGATAACGTCAAGCTGCTGTTCTCTTGTGAGATCGATGAACTTGACTGCATATCCAGAAACACGGATTGTGAAGTTTGCGTATTCTTCCTTCTCTGGGTGTTCCATTGCATCGAGGAGTTTCTCTTTACCGAAAACGTTGACGTTTAAGTGATGTGCGCCCTGGTCGAAATAGCCGTCTAAGACCTGTGCGAGATTGTTCTTTCTCTCTGTGTCGTTGTGGCCTAATGCCTCAGGGTTGATTGTCTGGGTGTTGGAGATACCATCAAGTGCGTATTCATATGGGAGTTTAGCAACTGAGTTAAGGGATGCAAGCAATCCTGACTTCTCTGCGCCATATGATGGGTTAGCGCCTGGTGAAAGTGGCTCTCCTCTCTTTCTTCCATCTGGAAGTGAACCTGTTGCCTTACCGTAAACAACGTTTGATGTGATTGTAAGGATTGAGGTAGAAGGTTCTGAATCTCTATATGTGTGGTGTCTTGAGACCTTTCTCATGAAAGTCTTTAAGAGCCATACTGCGACCTGATCTGCTCTCTCGTCATCATTACCATAACGTGGGAAATCACCTTCAGTGATGAAGTCTGTCACGATACCCTGCTCGTCTCTAACGCATTTAACCTTAGCGTACTTGATAGCGCATAAGGAGTCGATAACGTGTGAGAATCCGGCGATACCTGTAGCGAAAGAACGTCTGACGTGAGTATCGATGAGAGCCATTTCAGCTGCTTCATAGTAGTACTTATCATGCATGTAGTGGATAGCATTAAGTGTGTTGACATAGATTTCCGCTAACCACTCCATCATCTGTGAATACTTAGGTAAAACCTTGTCGATGTCGAGGTATTCATCGCTGATTGGGGCAAATGAAGGACCGACCTGCTGGTGGGTGATTTCATCAACGCCGCCATTGATTGCGTAAAGTAAGCACTTTGCGAGGTTTGCTCTAGCGCCGAAGAACTGCATCTCTTTGCCAGTCTGTGTTGCGGAAACGCAGCAGCAGATTGCATAGTCATCTGTCCAAATTGGGCGCATGACACAGTCATTTTCATACTGAACTGATGATGTTGTGACTGAGATGAGTGAAGCGTACTTCTTGAAGTTGTCTGGAAGTCTTGATGACCAGAGGACTGTCATGTTTGGCTCTGGAGCAGGACCCATGTTTTCAAGTGTGTGTAAGAAACGGAAGTCATTCTTTGTGACAAGAGTTCTGCCGTCTGATCCCATACCACCGATGTTTAAAGTCGCCCATACTGGATCGCCAGAGAATAACTGATTGTATTCTGGGATACGTGCGAATTTAACCATTCTGAACTTCATGACCATGTGGTCGACAAGTTCCTGTGCTTCTGACTCTGTTAAGATTCCTCTTTCTAAGTCTCTTTCGATATAACAGTCAAGGAATGTTGAGATACGTCCGACTGACATAGCTGCACCGTTCTGTGTCTTGATAGCAGCGAGGTATCCGAAATATGTCCACTGGAATGCTTCACGTGCATTCTCTGCTGGTCTAGAGATGTCGAAGCCATAGACTTCTGCCATCTTCTTCATGTTGTTGAGTGCGCGGATCTGTTCAGCAACTTCTTCTCTTAATCTGATGACTTCGCCGGTCATTCTACGAAGGCCAATGTGTGTTAAGTCAACTTTCTTCTCATCGATTAAGTTGTCGATGCCATAAAGAGCAACTCTACGGTAGTCACCGACGATTCTTCCTCTACCATATGTATCTGGAAGACCTGTGATGATCTTGTTGTGACGGCATCTCATCATTTCGTCTGTGTAAACATCGAAAACACCATCATTATGTGTTTTGTGGTACTTTGTGAAGATTTCGTGAATCTTGTCTGAAGGCTGGTAGCCGTAAGTCTTACAAGCTTTTTCTGCCATTTTGATGCCACCATAAGGCATAAATGCTCTCTTTAATGGCTTATCTGTCTGAAGACCGACGACTTTTTCTAAATCTTTTGTGTCTTCTGAAATATATCCAGGTCCATAAGCTGTGAGGCTTGAGACAACTTCAGTCTCCATGTCCAAAACACCGCCCTTGGCTCTTTCTTCTTTTTGAAGAGCGCTTAACTTGCCCCAAAGAACCTTTGTCGCTTCAGTTGGACCCTCTAAGAATGATTCATCACCTGTGTATGGATGATAGTTTGATTGGATGAACTCGCGGACGTCGACTTCATGTTTCCAAACAACGCCTTTAAATCCTTCCCATGCTGTTTCTGGTTTTCTAATCATAGTGTTTTTCCCTTTCACTGATTAAGTTTATTTAGACCACTCTTTAAGTGGCACCGGCAAAATTTACCACAAAAAACATGTCGATGGAAAAGAAAACGCTTAATTATTCGTAAAATGCTGCATATACATCATAAATCGCAAATATATTTCCAATAAACCTTGGAAATTAAAACGCATGAAAAAATGAAACAAAAACTCTTAAAAACTATTTCTACTTTTTTGAATCAAAAACGGAGATTGCCATTAGGCCATACTATTAAGTAAAATTTTCACCGGAGAAAACTTATGATCATCGCATTAACAGGATCCACCGGATCAATGGGCAAAGAGACCCTTAAGTCGCTTGGCGAGTTGAATGAAACCGTCAGAATACTAATTAGAAACACAAAGAAAAATAGGAAACACATAAAGTCAGTAAAAAAGACATTTAAGGATAGATTAGAAGTCTATTTCGGAGACATCCGCAAATATGATGATTGCTTAGCATTCACCAAAGGTGCTGACTATGTTTTGCATGTTGCCGCAATTATCCCTCCAAAGGCCGATCATGATGATAAGGCAACAATCGAAACAAATTATCACGGAACGAAGAATATGGTCGATGCAGTTATCGCTAACGGTAACACCGCGAAGTTTGTTCACATCTCCACTGTCGCTTTATACGGCAACAGAGATGAGAAACATCCGTACGGAAGAGTTGGAGACCCACTACTCGTTTCGATGTTCGACGTATACGGAACATCAAAATTACAGGGTGAGAGATATTTGCTTGAAGCAGGACTCAATAACTGGGCTGTCCTAAGACAATCAGGAATCTTATACGACAATATGCTGATGAATAACATCAGTGATGGCCTTATGTTCCATACGCCGTGGAATGTCCCAATCGAATGGGCCACCGCAAAAGATTCTGGCATATTGATGAAGAATATCGTGAAGCAGGATATGGCCAATGAATGCCCAACGTTCTGGAAACGTGTATACAACATCGGCGGCGGCGAAAAATGCAGAACAACAGGTTATGAGACATTCGACGCTGGATTTAAACTCATCGGCGGTTCATGCAAGAAGTTCTTTGAACCACAATGGAACGCTTATCAGAACTTCCACTGTTTCTGGTACGCGGATTCAGATGTTTTAGAAGATATGTTCCATTTTAGAACGCAAGGATGTGACGAATTCTGGAGTTGGTTCGCATCTAGACACAAGATATATCGTGCAGGAAAAATAGTTCCCGCATCATGGATCAGAAAGCTTGCAATCGAACCACTGTTGAAAAATAACAATTCACCAAAATACTGGGAAGATCACGGACTTACAGCTAGAACGTACGCTATATTTGGCGAGAAGAAGGTTTCCAATAAATGGGAAGATTTTGAATTGCTCTGCGAAAAGGAAAATTATCAGGAAATCAAGAAATGGAAGGAGGAATATGACCTTGACCACGGATATGATGAAACAAAACCTGATTCCGAATTGGATATTGAAGACATGAAGAAGGCCGCAGCTTTCCGTGGTGGTGAATGCTTATCTGAAACAATGGTAAAAGGAGACTTATACACAAAGCATCTTTGGAGATGCCACGATGGACATGAATTCCTCTCTAGCCCATACACAATCTTAAAAGCGGGACACTGGTGTCCTGAGTGCTCAATGCCAACCATGAAATGGGAATTTGATAGATTAGCCAAGACAAATCCATTCTTTGCACAGGTTTGGTATGATACGCACAGCCCAAAGGACAATGTTGTCTATGAAATAACAACTCACGGTCCAACAATGGAGAAGAAATAATGTTAGGAATCTTCGTTTTCTCTGCAACAGGAAACACAATGAAATGCGCCTCTTTCTTGAAAGAGGTTCTTTCTGATGCAGGTCACGAAGTTGAACTAAAAAGAATTGAGAACGGAACCGAGCAACTGGACAAAAAATACGATACATTGTTCATTTGCTACCCAATACACGGTTTCAACATGCCTACAAACGTATATAACTTCTGCAAGAACCTTAAAAACGGCGAAGGCACCAATGTGTACTTCATTGAGTCATCTGGTGAGCCATTAGAGATAAATCACGCATCCTCAAAGAAAGCGGAAAAGGCTCTTAAGAAAAACGGGTTCAAATGTCTAGGCGACTACCACTACATCATGCCATACAACATGATTTTTAAACACACAAACGAGATGGCCGCCAAGATGTGGGATGCAGCGCAAAGAAGAATAGCTACTGATGCGCTGGATATGGCTAGCGGAAAGCCTCACCATTTAAAGAGAACCGCTTGGACAAAGTTCGTCTGCTTTGTAGTTAGAATCGAGCATTGGGGAATGAGATTAAGTGGAAGATTCTTCCATATTAGGAAAAAGAAATGCATCAAGTGTATGGCTTGCGTTAAAAACTGTCCTATGAACAACATCACTTATAATGAGAAGAAAAACAAGTTCAAATTCGGTGGTAAATGCTTAGGCTGCAATAGGTGTGCATTCCAGTGTCCAAAAGATGCAATCTTCTTCGGTTTAATGGATTGGATGTCAGTAAATGGCCAGTACAACTTCAACGCAGATAAAGATAAAGCCGTTATAGGAAGGTACTGCCATAACGCATACGTAAAATACTTCAGAGAAACGGATGAAAAATATCCGAATTAAAACGCCCCAGTTACCTGAGGCGAATTTATTTATTTAGATGTGTGGTGCGCTTTGATGTATGAGGCAGCCTGTTCGGTTACATCGATACCAACCTTTTTAAGTATGCCAAGTTCTGTGTCGGTGAGGATGCATGATGCATGAGCCTGTGAGCCTTTTAACTTAGGAATCTGCTTTAATGCAGCAGCTGCAAGAGGGTTGTGGTTTGATTGAATTGCTAAGGCAATTAATACCTCAGAATCATTCATTCTCTTTGAAGAATAGATGAGATTCTTCTTAACATCTTTTACGGACTCAACAACGCTTGGAGCAATAAGGTCCATTGATTCATCGATTTTTGCAAGTGACTTTAACGCATTGATCAAAGCCGCTGCAGACGCTGTTAAGACATCTGATCTCTTTCCGACAACAATCTTTCCGTTGGTTAACTGAATGGCGACAGTGTGGGTCTGCTTCTTTGCCTGAGCATCTAAGCATGCTTTGACGCATTTTCTGTCTTCTGGAGTAGCTCCAACTTGGTTCATGAGGAATTCCGCTTTAGCGACCGCTTTATCGTCGTACTTGCCTAAATAACGCTGTTTTAAGGCACCGTAGTATCTTCTAACGATTTCATCCTTTGATGCTTGGCATGCTGCCTCATCATTAACAATGGCCAATCCAGCCGCATTACTGCCCATGTTTGCTGGAGAACAACATGGGGGTGTCACGTAGATGTTTGTGAATGCGCTTTCAGAGAGTGGGAAAGCTTCAACGTCTCTATTGTAGTTAACGGTGAGCTTGCCATATTTTTCCAAATGATAAGGGTCAATCATGTTAACGTCATCCAAATCAAGGGTTGCAGCCTCATATGCAAGGTTTACTGGATGTTTTAGAGGGATTGACCAGATTGGGAATGTCTCGTATTTTGCATATCCCGCTTTAATGCCTCTTAACTCAGAGTTATAGATTTGAGATAAGCATGTTGCCAATTTTCCTGAACCAGGTCCTGGGGCCGTAACAACAACCAAAGGCTTTGTTGTTTCAACAAACTCATTCTTTCCAAGGCCTTCTTCACTTAAGATAAGAGGGATGTTCTGTGGGTAGCCCGCAATCTTATAGTGCTTGTATGTCTTAACTCCTTCATTAGCGAGTTTAGCCATAAATTCTCTAACGGTTGTGGTGTCTTCAAACATTGAAAGGACAACTGAATTAACAGGAAGTCCACATGAGTTATATATTTCGATTAAACGCTCAACTTCTGCTTGGTATGAGAGACCGGTATCGCCTCTAACTTTATTGGTGTTGATATCTCTAGTGTTAACAACGATTATGATTTCTGCATGATCCTTTAACGAGAGCAAAAGCTGGAGCTTTGCATCAGGTTCAAATCCAGGCAAGACTCTTGAAGCATGATAGTCGTCAAAAAGCTTTCCTCCAAACTCAACATAGAGTTTTGAATCGTACATATTGATTCTCTTTAAGATTTCTTCTTTCTGAATCTTTAGATATTTCTTAGTATCGAATGCTTTCTTCGCTGCCATAGTAAAACCCTCATTTGCAAACCGTTGTAAATTGAGCGAGAGCTATCCCGCCCTGCCTAGTACACTAGTTTACAATAAACGTGCACACGGATAAAAAGGAAAAATTAGAAATCGATTACATTTTTTGAAGCCAATTAAGTGCGAACAAAAAAATAAGTAAAAAACTAAATTAATTATTTACATTCAAAAAACGGTATTTAAAATCCGTCTCGTGATTAAAAAAAGGAGGCTTACCAATATGGCATTAGAAATCAAGATTACATTAAGCAAAAACAAGAAAGGCAAGCCTTCTAAAGATCAGAAGCTCTCATTCGGAAAAATCTTTACAGACCACATGTTTTTAATGAACTACACGGATGGAATAGGATGGCACAACGCGAGGATTGAACCATATCACAAGCTGGAACTGGATCCATCATGCATGGTGTTCCATTATGGGCAGGAGATGTTCGAAGGATTGAAAGCATTTAAGACGACTGAAGGCGGCATCAATTTATTTAGACCATATAAGAACGCAAAAAGAGCGGCTTTATCAAGCATCAGATTATGTATTCCTCCAATTCCAGAAGATGACTTTGTCCAGGCAGTCGCAGAACTTGTAAAAATGGAGGAAGATTGGATTCCTACCGGTGAAGGAGAGTCGCTTTACATTAGACCATTCATCATCGCTACTGACGAATTATTAGGCGTTCATCCTTCAAAAACATATCTATTCTGCATTATCTGCTCCCCATCGGGATCATATTATCCAAACGGGTTAGAACCAGTATCAATTTGGATTGAAGATGAATATGTTCGTGCAGTTAGGGGCGGCATGGGATATGCAAAAACCGGCGGTAACTACGCCGCTTCTTTAATCGGACAGGAAAAGGCAAACAAAGAAGGATATGCCCAGGTTTTATGGCTTGATGGTGTCGAGCAAAAGTATGTTGAGGAAGTCGGCGCAATGAACATCTTCTTCAAAATAAACGGAAAGCTCATCACCCCACATCTATCAGGTTCTATTTTAGCTGGTGTCGTTAGAGATTCAGTCCTCCAACTAGCAAACCACTTTGGAATCCCGACCGAAGAGAGAAGAATATCTGTTGATGAACTTGTTGCAGTTGCAAAAGATGGAACTCTTGAAGAGGTTTTTGGCACAGGCACTGCCGCTGTTATTTCTCCAATTGGAAAACTTAGATTTAAAGATGAAGTGTTCATCATAAATAACGGGGCAATTGGAGCAACCTCTCAGAAACTCTACGATACACTCACATCAATTCAAAACAACAAAATCGATGACCCATTCGGTTGGAGATATCCGATCAAGTAAAGCGCAGAATACTGTTTATTTTGTTCATTTAAGCCACTCATTATTGAGTGGTTTTCAACATATTTACGATAAGTCAGTAATTTCTTACTTAATTCAATAGTTCGCACTTATACTAAAAGCGTCATTACTAAGGAGATTTATATATGGCAAATCGTTTCATGTTAAACGAAACTTCTTACCACGGACACGGCGCTATCGCTAACATCGTCCCAGAAATCAAGGCAAGAGGCTTCAAAAATGTTTTAGTCTGCACAGATGCAAGCTTAATTAAGTTCGGCGTTGCAGCTAAGGTCACTTCATTACTTGATGAAGCAGGAATCGCTTATAGCGTTTATTCAGACATCAAGCCAAACCCAACAATCGAAAACGTTGTTAACGGCGTTGCAGCAGCTAAAGCATGCAAGGCAGACTGCATCGTTGCTATCGGCGGCGGTTCAGCTATGGACACATCAAAAGCAATCGGCATCATCATCACAAACCCAGAATTCGCTGATGTAAGATCACTCGAGGGCGTTGCTCCAACAAAGAAGCCATGCTTACCAATCATCGCAGTCGCAACAACTGCAGGTACAGCGGCCGAAGTTACAATCAACTACGTCATCACCGACGTTGAAAAGAAGAGAAAATTCGTTTGCGTTGACCCACACGATATGCCAGTTGTCGCAGTCGTCGATCCAGATATGATGGCATCAATGCCAAAAGGCTTAACAGCAGCTACAGGCATGGACGCATTAACTCATGCAATCGAAGGCTATATCACACGCGGTGCTTGGGAGATGTCAGATATGTTCCACATCAAGGCAATTGAAATCATCTCTAAGTCATTAAGAAAAGCTGTTGAAAATGATCCAGACGGACGCGAAGGAATGGCATTAGGCCAGTACATCGCTGGTATGGGCTTCTCAAATGTCGGCTTAGGCATCGACCACTCAATGGCTCACACATTATCCGCATACTATGACGTCCCGCACGGCGTCGCATGCGCAATGCTCCTTCCAATCGCAATGGAATACAACGCAGAAGTCTCAGGCGAAAAATATAGAGATATCGCTAGAGCAATGGGCGTTAAGGGAACAGATGAAATGTCACAGGCTGAATATAGAGCCGCTGCAATCGCTGCAGTAAAACAGCTCTCTGTTGATGTCGGAATCCCAACCAAGTGCGAAGCAATTAAGGCTGAAGACCTCGAGAACTTAACTAGAGACGCTCTCGCAGATGCTTGCTGCCCAGGAAACCCAAGAACAGCAACAAGAGAAGACGTTCTCGCAATGTTCAAGAAGTTAATGTAATCCAACTAACAAATTAAGTGTCCAGCAATGGGCACTTTTTTTGCTATCATTATGTATATGAAACAAGTAAAGATAACAGTAATTAGAAGAACTATCCATCAAGACCTAATAGAAAAATATGAGCTTCCACAACAGGAGCCATGCTGTATGAAAGTTGGGGATGTATTCATCGTTGATGATGCAAGACAGCCTGATGGATTTTGCAATGTTGCCTGGTCTATACTAGAGCCATTCGTCAGAGAACTCGCTAATGGAGGAGGCCACTTTTACGGCGATTGGATGAAGAACGAAAAATCCGCCATGATAAGCTGCAATGACGGATTTAGGCCTGTTAGTTATTTGCTTGAGGCACTATAAAGTTTTTATCTTAGATAATTCAATCATATCGGATTCTGAAATAGTAAATCCGATTTTTAGATTCTCTTCCATATGATTCTTTGATTTGCTTCTAGGAAGAGGGATTGTTCCCAACTGCAATGCATATTGGATGCAAAGCTGAGCATTTGAGACACCATATTTCTTTGCGATAGAAGATATCTTCTTATTCTTCATAAGGCTTCCTTTGCCATTTGGCGAGTAAGCTTCCACTACCATTCCATTTTCTTTGCAGAACTTGCGGAGTTTATCTTGTGTATGTCCTATATGTACGCGGATTTGGTTCGCAAAAGGAACCTCTCCACTATTCTTAATGATGTTTTCAATATCTTTCTCATTGAAATTGGAAACACCAATATATTTGATCTTTCCGGCATCTCTAGCTTCCTGCAGAGCTTTCCAGACAGCAAGATTTGCTTTTTTGTATCTAGGCCAAAAAGGAATGTTCATAACTGACCACGGTTTTGGCGCATGGATAAGCATCAAATCGATATAACCGCACTGCAATCTTTCAAGAGATTCATCGATGAGTTTCTTTGTGCCTTCATAGGTTTTAACCTCAGCTAATACCTTGCTGGTAATCCAAATGGACTCTCTATCGACATTAGAACCTTTTAGAGCGTCTCCAATCTCTTTTTCGTTCCAATACCCAATAGCAGTGTCGATATGCCTGAATCCCGCTTCTAAACCGTCTTTCAACACTCTTGATGCATCTTCCTTTTTTATCTGCCAAAAACCTAGACCAACCGATGGTATCATGTTCATAATTCTTTCCTCTCGATAATTATCGCATAAGAAAAACCGTCCTGTACAAACAAGACGGTTAATCTATCTAAAATTAGGCTTCTTTAGTGTAGTTATCCTTCATGCAAGCAACAATAAATCCAATCATTGAAATTGCATAGAAGACAACAGATGCAATTGTCTGGGCAACGGTAACATCTTCTGCCTCTGGGTAGTTGACAGGGATGAACCACGCATCAGCGAATACGCTGTGATGGCAATAGACCTGAACGCCCATAGTAATGGCGACACATAGTCCAGCGATAAGAACCATTACTCCCTTAACCTTCTCGAGTTTCTCGCTTATTGCGAATACAACTCCCGCTAAAAGAATAGCAGCTATTGGGAGAATGATTGTTGCGGCGTTAACGTGATTGCCTGCAAGGTATCCGGTTGTATCAGATACCATATAGATGATGAAGCCGATTAATGCTGAGATTGCGCTTCCTAAGAGAACCCAACCCCAAACTGACTGTTTCTTAATGAAATTCATGGTTATTTGGCTCCTTTAAGTTTCTTAACGAGATCAATGATAGCACCGACAGCAAATGCGGCAGTTAATGTGCTTGAGACTCCGATTGCAGACTTGTAACCGATTCTCCAGCTTGTGTTGACCTCTTCGCGGTGAATGATGACATTAGAGTTGAGACCATTCAAAGCGTTTGAATTTGCGAGAGGATATAAGACGTACTTGATATCTTCTTTGATTGCAGCACACATTTCAGTGTCTTTTGATAAGACTTCTTCTGACCAGTAATCAAGTGATGGCGAACCGAATCCACAGAATGCGGTTGTACCTGCCATAATTGATTCTTTTGGTGCAGCCTTGAGGGAAACACCTGTAAAGTCAGTAACGTTATATCCCTTGAAGCCCCATTCATTACGCATAATGTCAACCATGACTCCTCTGTTTGCAGAAGATGCAACAGCACCGATTCTGTTATAAGAGGTCATGACACCAAGAGCGCCTTCCGTGTATGTTTCTGATTTTGTTTCATCAGCAACAAAGCTTGCTGGTTTTCCGCCTCCGACAAATAACTGTTTGAGGTTTCTTAATTCAAGCTCACGCGCTTTCTGTTCTTCCATGAAGACAGCAACGCCAGAACGATTGATTTCCTGATCGTTGAATGCTGCGTGCTTGATGTTGATGATACATCCAAGCTCCTGAGCACCCTGGACAGAGGCTGAGCCAATATATCCTGAGAGGATTGGATCTTCTGAATAGTATTCGCCACCACGTCCATTATATCCATGACGGTGTAAGTTAGCGCCTGGACCAATCATGATTGGGAGGTTGAAGACAAGTGAAGATTCTCCAAGGATTATCTGGCCATTTTCATAAGCGAGTTCCTTATTCCATGTGTATGCGAGGTTCTGCTGTGCTGGTGCAACTCTAGAACCCATGCCTTTATATGGAGTTGAGTCTGCTTCTGAATACTGGACGCCCTGATAGAATCCGTTTTCGAAGTAGTGTGTATCAGATCCGCCAGGTCCGTCGTCTGCGTCATTTCCTGCATATCCGACAGATGGTATTTCTTGTATATGATGGAATGCGTGTGAAGCGAAATCGAGGAATTCGGTAATCGAGACTTCATCAATCAATGTTTCCCATCTTTCGTCATCCCATTTTGCACCCTTCATGTCCTTTAACTGGATATCATTCTTAACTCCCCATTTATAGGCTGATGTATCATCGTTTGTCTTAAGGGTAATGATGTCGTTTCCTAACGCTTTTACTAAATCTGCGTTCTTGGCTTCTAATCCGGCATATTCTTTAGGGAATGTACCGTTCCAATCTTTTCTTGTGAGATATGTGACAGTTCCTGGCATGAATGTGTTTAGATCCATGGAGTAGATTCCGTCACTTAAGTGGTTAGTGATTTCTGTTCCTGTTTCTGAAACTGAGAATGTCTTTGCATCGACGCCTCCTCCCCAGTCCCATTCATAGACCTTTGATGCGTCACCGTTTGCAGTCATGCCGTGAGCTGTTGTCTTTCCCTGCTTAGCAAGGATGTTATTTAATGCATCATGGGAATCATCGCCAATTGCAAAGTAATGTTTTCCACCTTCAACAATGAATGTCTTTGCGGTGTCGTTGTCGTATGCAGCGAGGTTCTCCATATCAACGTTCATCGTGATGGTCTGAGATTCATTAGGTTCAAGAAGTTTTGTCTTTTCAAAATCCATTAACTGAATAGCAGATCTCTCAACTCCGTGCTCTTTGTCATATTCTGTATATGGCGCTTGAGCATAGAGCTGAACAACTGATTTACCGGCACGGCTACCTGTATTTTTAACTGTAACCTTGACTTCAGCCGTTCTCTTATCACCCTTGATAGAGACTGAATCTAATGTCTGGGTGAATGTTGTGTAGCTTAAGCCGTGTCCGAATGGATAATTTGTCTCATTGAGATAGTTCCAAGTACCATCGACTTTAGCAAGCTTTCCTGTGCCGTCTGTGTATGTACCCGCCTTTGCGTTGCTTGCTCCAGTAACTCCGTTGACGATATCTGCATATCTTGATTCGTAATAGCGGTAGCCAGTATAAATACCTTCCGCTTCAACGAGATAGCCGTTGACGTTTGCAGCTTTATCAAAGTCACTTGCGTTTGCCCAAGGTACATTGCCCATTGACTGCATGCCAGGTGCTGTTAATCCGTTTGTAGGGAAGAAATCACCTAAATGTGCAGATGGATTAACTGTTCCATTAAGGTTTCTAGCAACACCATGGAATCCATAAGCGCCAGGATATCCAATCCACATGATCGCATCGATTCCATCATCGTTTTTGAGTTCGCTGAACTCCATGACCTGTGTTGAGTTGATGAGAACGATGACCTTTTTAAACTTTTCTTTTGCAAGTGAGAGAATTTCTTTTTCTTCATCAGAAATGCCCATAATTGTTCTCGTAGCAGTAGGCTGTTCTGATTTTGTATATCCAACTGATTCACCGCCAATTCTACCAAGAACAACAACGGCAGTGTCGTATGTACCGAAATCTTTCTCGTACTCAGGGTTGATTGCTGAGAGTTCTGACTTGCTTAATTCTTCTACTCTATCAGCAACATTTAATTCTGAATAACCAGGAGGGACAGCTCCAAAGCCTTTTCCGCCCCAAGTGAGAGTATCGCAATAAGCTTTATATGTTGCGAGCATTGAAGGGTTGATTTCGAATCCTTCATCTTTGAACGCCTCATAAATTCTATTGCCATCTTCAACAGTTACTTTATCTGCAATTGATCCGCCTGTATTGCCATAGATAGCAGCGTAGGACCTTAAACCGAGAAGAGTGATCTTCTGTGTCTTGCTGATAGGAAGCGCTTCATTCTTATTCTTTAAAAGAGCAAATGCTTCATCCCCTTCTTTCAATGCGAATTCTTTGAAGCCGTCATGAGCCTCTTTCGCTGTCTTAAAATTTGATTTGAAGTTCCAAGGATCTTCATGATTCTCGCCATCTTCGATTGTCTCATAAGTGGTCTTAACACTCTGAGTGCCGAGTAACTGGTCGAGAGGATCACGATAGTATTCCATGAGAGTTGCAGCTGTGACTGAAGCAGCAATAGCAAATCCGCCAAGAACCATCAAACCACGCCAAAGTTTTGGTTTTGCCATATGTTTCCTCCTATTCCAAAACATCCAAAAAAACAAAATTTGGAAAATAGAACTGTTTTTTGGAAGCACTTACATATTAGTAGAAACCAACTTTATTGTGTTGCTTATGTCCCCAAATGCTGATTTATTGCCATAAAAAATTAAGGCATTAATGGTATCAATATATTTACTGAAAAAATATTTTCAGTGTAGTCAAATGTAACGTTTCCTGAATATTTCGAAGCTATGAACGAGATAGACTTAGCTCCGTATCCATGTTCTTCTTTATTCTCTTTTTTCGATACCGGCAAACCATTCTTGAACTCAATAGAAGCACTGCAGTAATTCTCTTGTTTTATGATAAGGAACCCCTTCTTCTTTACGACATTCAATTTGATTATCCTATTGCCCTCTTCTTCTTTGATTACAGATTCGATGGCGTTATCGAGCATATTTAAGAATAGAGCGCTTAAATCGTTCTTGTTCATAAAAGAAACAGACGAACCATCAACAATGTAAGTAAACTTAATGTGGGCAGAGGCGCAGAACATGCTCTTCTGTGTTAAAACGACGTCGAGCATCTCATTCCCGGTCCTTGCAATGTTGTCATATTCGGCAATGTTCTTCTCTATATCGGATATACACTCTGCCTTTATCGCGTCATTGGACTCTTTGATAACGGCAAGTTGTTTTTTGATGTCGTGGTACTTTCCGTTAATAAGTTCAAGATTTTGCTTAATAGTTTCCTGATTCTTCGCCTGATGGCTGATCAATAATTCAAGTTGAGCATTCTCCATTTCAAGTTTGATTGCTTCCAACTCTTTTTTACGGTAATTGAAGACGCCAGACTGAATCATCAAAACATATATGGCGGAGATGATTGTATATAGTCTTAAATGAAATGACCAAGCATGGATTGTATTAGAAATAACATGACAAACGATCATGAAACAGAATCCCGAAACCAGTGAGATCGTATCCACTTTTTCGATTTCGTAATTACCGAAAAAGAAATGGCGAATAATAACAGTAATGGCGACAGAGACTATATAAATTAGGATATACATCCATAGAACAAAGGCAAAATCAACGAGAATTAAACCTTTTATCATCTCGTATGAAAGACAAAATATATTCCAGGTCAAATGTTGAGCAGCCATCGCTGTTATCATATTGAAAAAATAATTCAATGGCTTTAAAGAGAAGGTAGCGACAAAAATCAATCCGACATATATGCATACCAAAAGGAACATGATATTTACATCACCCAACATCAATTTGGACGGAACGAATGCAAGCGGAACCCCTAGTACAAGTCCGACAAAGACCCTAAGTGGAAAAAGCGACCTTTTCTTCTTGTCGAAAAACACGACAAAAGAGAAGACGTACATTTCAATGAAATAGGAAAGCATTCCCGGCAAAAGAATCGAGTACATTATCTGATACCAACCGCTTTGTTTAGCGCCTTCATAAATTCGGTTTTCCTCTTACTTGGGATATAAAGTTTCGATCCATCATCCATAACCAACTCCTCACCGATAACAGATTTAACATGATCAGCATTAACAATGTAAGATTTACACATTCTAATGAAACTATCAGACCCGAGTTCCCCTTCGAAAGAAGATAATGAACCTCTAAACACTATCTCGCTTTGATTGAACAGCTTAACGTGAATGTCATGCGCCACAGATTCAATATATAAGATTTCAGCAAAATACACCTTACGTGGCTTAGACTTATTAATCCAAACAAACTCTTTCGAATAGGACTTTGTGTTTCTCCTGATTTTATCTATCTCATGCGAAAAATCCGAGTAGTCAAAAGGCTTCAAAATAAAGTCAAGCGCAGAGACCTTATATCCATCAATAGCATATTGAGCCATATTTGTAACAAATATGATAATCACATTTTCATCTTTAGCCCTGATTATGTTTGCAGCCTCCATACCATTTATTCCAGGCATTTCAATATCAAAGAATATTGCGTCATAACCACCTTTAAAAGTCTCGATAAACTCGAGAGAACTTGAAAAATACCTACATTCAATTGGCAGGTTATTCTCTAGTGTGTACCTAGCGCAAAAATCCTTATAAGACACAAGGACGCTGTCTTCGTCGTCAACAAAAGCAATTTTCATACGTGTTAATAATTGAATACAATTATCAGGCATTTTCATATATTTTGTCACCAAAATCGTGTTTTTTGACACGAAATAAATCCAAATTAGATACATAGAGCGGAAAGAAGTGATAATATATTGCCAGGCTATGAAGGAAACCGAGTAGCGAACACATAATCATGTCTAGAGAGAATCCGGATGCTGAAAGGATTACATGACGTGTTTGCGAATTACATTCTGGAGCTGCAATCGCCGGGGCCGCCCGATACAGCGGATGTCTAATCACCATAGATTAGATGCTAAGGAGTTAGGTGTGAGCCTAACTTAAAATGAGGTGGTAACACGAGAAATTCGTCCTCTACATCAGGGGACGTTTTATTTTGTCCCAGAAGGAGAACACATATGGGTGTTTATGAAGAGTTACAAGAGCGTGGATTAATCGCTCAGGTCACAGATGAGACTGAGATTAGAGACCTCATCAACAGAGGTGGCGCAAAATTCTATATTGGATTCGATCCAACAGCAGATTCATTGCATGTCGGCCATTTTATGGCCCTTTGCTTAATGAGAAGACTTCAGTTAGCAGGAAATAAGCCTGTCGTCTTAATCGGAGGAGGTACCGGATATATCGGCGATCCTTCAGGTAGGACTGACATGAGAAGCATGCTTACACCAGAAACAATCCAGCACAACTGCGATTGCTTCTACAAGCAGATGCAGAGATTCATCAAATTCGGACCAGATGACGCAATCATGGTCAACAATGCAGACTGGTTACTAAAACTCAACTACATCGATGTCTTAAGAGAAGTTGGAGCATGTTTCAGCGTTAACAACATGCTTAGAGCTGAATGCTACAAACAGAGAATGGAAAGAGGATTGTCTTTCCTTGAATTCAACTACATGATCATGCAGTCATACGACTTCTACTACCTCCACACCCACTACGGCTGTAACATGGAATTCGGTGGCGACGATCAGTGGTCAAACATGCTTGGCGGAACAGAATTAATCAGAAAGAAAACAGGACATGATGCATTTGCTATGACGATAACACTTCTCCTCAATTCCGAAGGAAAGAAGATGGGAAAGACTGCATCAGGTGCTGTATGGCTTGATCCAAATAAGACCTCACCATTCGAATTCTTCCAGTATTGGAGAAACATCGACGACGCTGATGTCATGAAATGCATAAAGATGCTCACATTCATCCCTCTCGACACAATCAAAGAAATGGAGAACTGGGATGGCTCTAGAATCAATGAAAAGAAAGAGATTCTTGCGTTTGAATTAACTGCATTAGTCCATGGCGAAGAAGAGGCAATCAAATCTAGAGATATGGCAAGAGCGCTCTTCACCGGCAACAGCGATAATATGCCTACCTTTGAACTCTCAGAGGAAAACCTCGTTGATGGCAAGATTACACTAATCGATTGTTTAGTCTTATCTGGGCTTTGTACATCAAAAACCGAAGCTAGAAAGCTGATTCAGGGTAACGGCGTAGCAGTCAACGACGTTAAGGTTTCTGACATCGCACTTTCATTCACTAGAGATGAATTAAGAGAAGGCGTCAAAATCAAAAAGGGCAAAAAAGTCTTCCAGAAAGTTGTTTTGAAGTAAAAGAATAGCAATACATTAATAGACGGAACTAATTCCGTCTTTTTTTAATGTTTGCATTATATTAGTTATGTCTAACGAACAAAATGTTCTAAAATGTAACGCATGAAAAAGGGTGGAAAGATTAAATCTTTAAATTCTAGAGGTGTACTTGCAATGGCGCTTCTCTCGATGAGTGTAGCTTTTGCGATGATTCTTTCCACGATTGCATGGTTCACTGCAAGCAATGCTGTTGATAACGGAGTAAACGAAGTTGTTGCGGTTGCCCAGGAAATCTATGGCACCAAAATGAAGGCATATTCTGTCAGCAAGATTTCTGGAGATTCATACACTTTCGTTAATAATGAGAGCTATACACTCCCTAGATTCGACCCTTCAAACATTGACTATAACGAATATGAAAAAGCATTGGCGCTTAGAATTGAATTCAAGAGTTCGGTCGCTGATCGCTTCCAAATCGAAGTTACTTGCGGGGAAACTTTCCATTCCGATGCTGAAATAGTGGACCAAGATGATGACCACATCAGTAATTGCGTTGAATTTAGAGCGGGTACAATCGCCTCAGAAATAGATCCTACCGCCTTTACAGAAGGAACGATAAACGCTACCACTACCACATCGTTCGTATCAATTCAAAACGGTTCCGTTCAAAAGCAGATGAGAATAAGCATTATCGATATCGATGCTGTTGTTGGGCTTAATATCACCTATGTCATAATGCAGTACAACGACCGTGTCATCGAATACATAAACAACCTTAGAAATAACAACCCATCACCAATCACATATTACAATGATATCAGTTTCAAAATCGTAGGAGGTTCAAATGCTTAAGCATAGATTTGGACTCCCTGCCATTTTAAGCGCCACCCTTGCAGGAGCTTGTGTCCTTTCATTGGCCTTATCGATCGCCTGGTTTGATACAGTCGATGACTTTTCTAATTCAAACTGGCAGGCTAGCACGGTTTCAAACTACTTTGCTGGTGGAGATGGTACAGAGAATAACCCATATAGACTCACACAACCCGTTCACGTTTATAACCTTGCCTGGCTTCAACAAAGAGGCGCTTTTGATGAGTACAAAACTTATTTCAAAGCGGCTGATGCTAATGGAAATCCTGTTACAATCGATTTTGCCGGAAAGCTTGACGGTAATTCCGGTCGAACAGGCGCTGTCCCGCCAATCGGAACAGAGACGCATCCATTTAAGGGTGTTTTTGACGGTAATGGATCGGTTTTCCAGAATGTCTGGGTTTCTTCGGACCCAAATGACTGGAAAGAAAAACCGGCAGTTACAGGGGATGCCGATACGAATAGATATGTTGGTTTCTTTGGCGCAATAGAGCAAGAAGGCGATAGAAAAGGCGAGGTACGAAATTTCTACCTGGAAAATATAGAAGTAACAAGCCATGTCACCGCCTCAAAAGTCGGTTTGATAGCTGGTTACTCTAACTCAACAACCCAAAATATCGGTGTTAAAAATGGAAAAATGTCTTTCAAAGCCGTCGATCCTCTTGGTACGTATTCTTATGAGTCTGAAGCTTCTCTCGTCGGCAAAATTGGCGACAAAGTAAAGTGGGAAGACATCCCGAGCGATACGGAGGAAGGCGGCTCATTGAAGATCAACCCAAATGAGTTAAATATCACCACTACAAGTGGCACTTATCTTACATCGTCGCAAACAGTCGTTGTACCAAAGTCTGCTAAAGACAGTGCTTTTATATCTGGTGCACTTAATGTTCGATCACAATCACTTGGAATTGTTTACAAATACAATGGATCGCTGTCATTTTCACACATTCCTACTTCTCCAGTTAGCATCACAAAAACCAACAATATAAACGCATCTCAAAATCAATTGGATTACTCAATAGTAAAAAAAGAGTTCTGGGATAATTATAAATACCTTAGCGATAATGGGCTTCAATCAAAAGTTTTGGTCCAACAAAAAAACGTAAGGCCGGATCCATCCAACCCAAATACCGTTAACTTATCCACCGGGGAAACGATGACAATTCCTAAAAACTGCATATGGTTTAAACCGAAGAACCCTGGCACATGTTCCATTTCGTTTACATGTGATAACATGTCTGGCACAAGATACACATCAATTTATCGTTATAAAAGAAACGGCACCTCTATTCCGAGCAAGAATCAACGGGACGAAATAACTCTATCATTCTACAAGAACGGAGGATTCCCCGGAAACAGTGATGTTATGTATTATGATATTGAAATTGACCAAACCGAGATCGATGAAGGATACGAATACTGTATAGGTGCGCCATCGACAACATCGACAACAAATACCGAACCTGGATTTGTCTTCTTATACCTCCCGGGCGCAAGTGAAAGCGGAGGCCCATCAACCGCAACTGCATTTTTGAAAAATCTTGATTATGTGTATAAATTAAATGGAGTGTTTCTTCCCGATTTCACCGATCCTAATTATCATCCAAACCATGTTATGTTGATGACAAGTTTTAGTACCCAGTCTGATGAATTCATGCTATTTAACATGGATGACATACAAAACTCAACACATGTCTATTACTACACATCTAGACCTGGAATAGTTGATAGTATTTCTGCTTCAGCAACTGTTGGAGTGAAACAGACAACAACAGATAAATTCCCTCCTCGAATAGAAACATCCTGATTAGCGGGTCGCGCAAACGGCCCGTTTTCTTTTTACTATATTCCACGCACGAGTGTGTATGCGTTCTCATGCGTTTAATGCGTCTTATAAGATAAAAGAACGAATCAGATTAGTATTTGAACATAAAACA
>JAKSVF010000072.1 GCA_024408235.1 Bacilli bacterium | reverse complement strand
CACTTGCCAATGAATGTAGTAGGGATGATTGCTTCACTTCGCAAAGCGATAAATCAGTTTGAAATCGAGAACCAACGACCACCAACCACAGAAGAGTTAGCCGCCTTGACGGATATTGATGAGAAACGCGTTCGCGAACTAATGCACCAAACACCGTCTGTCTCTTCTCTTGATGCCTCGGTGAACAACGAAACGGAGACAACAATGGGCGAGATGTTACCCGATACAGAAACCAATCACACCGACGCTGCACTTACACACGAGTCCTTACAACACGACATAAGTCGTTTACTCCATCGTTTGCCCCATCGAGAAGCAGAGATACTGCGTAAATGTTTTGGAATAGGAGATAATGAACGCAACCTGGACACAATCGCTATTGAGATGGATCTCAGTCGCGAACGCGTCCGCCAAATTCGCGAACAGGCTTTAGCCCATCTTCGTCAACTTCATCCGGAAGCTTTAAAACAATATTTATAATCATAAAAACATTACTTATATGGAAAGAAAACAATCACCCAGAACTAAAAAAAAGAGCACTATTGTAGACCTTGTGGAAACCATCGTTAAAGGAATTGAAGACTCCCGTTTAGAAAGCGAAAAGATGAAGTCTGTCTTACCCCAACTCTTAGACTTATCGCAACGTTATTCACTCTCACTATATCAAGCCATCTTTTTCTCCATCTTTATTTCAATGTTTGACGATCATCATATCAATGTTCATGACCTGTCTCGATTTTTAGATTGTTCCAAATTAACCATCCTTCATTATTGGAAAGATATAGAAGCTCTATGCTCTAAAAGACTTATTCGATCAAAAGTCGATAATGATGGTGACATCTCTTTCTATATTCCGGCTGACGTAATGGCATCCATTCGTAATAATACAATTTATACAGCTCCTTCCCGTAAAAACCTCACCTCGCAAGAATGGATAGATGTGTTAACGCAATGTATGCATGAAAAAGATTTTGGTAACATCAGTTGGCAATTCCTTCAAGAAGAAATAGATCAACTTATTTCCCTTAATCCGTCCCTCCCCATTGTGAGAGCTATCAAGGCCTATTCGTTGAAACAAGAGGATTGCATTTTACTATTGGCAATGACCTATCTTTTCCTTGCTAATAACGATAGCCACATAGGATTTAGAGATTTAGAAGATATGATGGAAAGTAAAAGCAAGATGCAACTCTTCGCGCGCGAATTGAGCTCAGGAACCCACATCTTGATGAAACGTGGATTGGTAGAACACTCCACCGAAGACGGACAAGTGGAATCGAATTATTGGTGTCTCACCCAAAAAGCTAAGAAGGAGTTGTTAGAGGATATCACCTATGTCAAGAAAGATACAAACGCAGGACTGATGATGCCGGAGAAAATTGTGACTAAAGAACTTTTCTATAACCCTTCCGTTACCGAACAGGTGCAACGATTGACTAACTTATTGCAAAAAGAAGAGTTCCGACATGTACAGAATCGATTGGTTGAAAAGGGTATGCGTAAGGGGTTTGCGTGCATCTTCTATGGCTCGCCAGGTACCGGTAAAACAGAAACAGTGCTACAACTGGCTCGCCAAACGGGTCGTCCTATTAAGATGGTGGATGTGCCTAATCTGCGCTCTAAATGGGTCGGTGAGACAGAAAAGAATATCAAAGCCGTTTTTGACGACTATCGCCAAATGTGCAATGATAATGATATTGAACCTATCCTTCTTTTTAACGAGGCAGATGCCATCCTCAATAAACGCAATGAGGGAGCTGTGAGAAGCGTAGATAAGATGGAGAACGCATTGCAGAACATTATCTTGCAGGAAATGGAAACATTAGATGGTATTATGATTGCTACTACAAACTTGACGAATAATCTTGATTCTGCTTTTGAGCGTCGCTTCCTTTATAAGATTGAATTCCC
>JAKSVF010000071.1 GCA_024408235.1 Bacilli bacterium | reverse complement strand
AAGGTCACAAGATTCGTTCCGCTTATCAAATACAAGCCATTAGACGAATAAAACCCAACAAAATAGAATAAAAGGTGTGGATTTGCACACCTTTTTACTTTTCGCCTGTGATTTCTTCAAGTATGTTGATAGCCTTCTTTATCTTAAGCCCACACATGCCGTGAATAGGTTTCCCACCGTGAAGTATCTCAATGCATCTGATTGAACCATATTCTTCTTTGAACTTATCGCAGGCCTTTCTAATAAGTTTATAAGTCTCTTGTTTAGATGAACCTTTATAGTCACAGTAGGAGTGGATCATGGATATGACCATGCTCATGGAGGAGACGGCACCGCAGACTTCTTGTTGTCCTCCAACACCTCCTCCGAAACCCTCGGTGAGTTTATAAATCGTCTCTTTATCTAATTTGAGTTCCTCACTAAAAGGTATGGCGACACTTTGAGAGCAGGTACAGCCATCTTTATAGAGTTGGAACGCTTCTTTTTCTTTATCTGTTAGCATGATCATATTCTACTACGAAATGCCGACGATTGCATAAATGCCGAGATTTGTCATTTTAAGATTATGAGATTATAATCTTCAGCTGCTGTTTCTTTGAAAAGCGGCAAAGGCGACAAAATGACGACAAACAACAAAAAACAAGCCAGGCGAGCAATACTAACCCTCTTATCCATAAGCGGGCTATTAGCGGTCACCGGATGTAATAAAAAAGAAAATAGAGAAGACTACATAATCGGAATGGATACTGATTATGAAGATTGCAGTGGTCTCCCACACGGAAACGGCAAGACAGCGAAAGTGATAATTTTAGTAGGTCAATCCAATTGTACCGGATGCTCAATCACTTCCTATCTTAAAGACCAATCTAAAGAAGAGGACTTTGCTAGATACGAAGCGGGATACCAAAACATTAAGATAAACTTCAACATCGATAACCATAGAAATTGCTCTGAGGGTGAGTTTAGAAAAACCGATCTCATGTGTGGTTCATATGATGAGGAATTCGGACCAGAAGTCGGTATAGCGGATTATTTAGACGCCAACATGAACGGAGAGGAATTCTATATCCTGAAATTCTCCATGTCGGGATATTCGCTTAACTACCATTGGATGTGGGACTACGAAAGAGGGGAAATCTATGATGCTGAGATGATGTTCTTCAAGAAATCACTCGACTATCTAAGGAGCCTTGAATATGAAGTCTCGCTAGATGCGATATGCTGGATGCAGGGCGAGAGTGACACCAACGAATACAAAGGAAAGAGGTATTACCAAAACGAAGTTAACTTCATCAAATACCTTAGAGAAGATTTGAGCGAATACTCAAATCCTAGGGGATTATATTTCATTGATGCAGGAATCTCTGATTCGCCATATTGCCTCCCGACATATCCAGAAATCAATGATGCTAAGAAGAAAATCTCCACATTATCCCCGTTAAATCTATATTTCTCTACGATTGATAATGGATTAACAACATTAAATGAACCTTATGGCGATCCTGATTTAGGACACTATGATGCTCTGTCAGAGCTCAAACTCGGACATCTGTTCGGTGAACAAATTGCATCGATATACAAAGGAGAGACGAAATGATATTAACAGGTTTTATGGCTTGGCAGTGGTCCACAAGCGATGGAATAGGACCACAAATGTACAGCTGGTACCACATCATGTGGTTGGTCATCATGATCGGTTTATCCGTGGGCGCAGTTATATACGGAAGGAAGATTAAAGACCAAAAAGTAGTGGATAGAAATGTCCTCATACTTGATTGCGCTTTAATCATCAGTGAAATCTTAAAGCAGATCATGTATCACGTCGGATACTATGGCTATCTAAGAATTGATGTTCTCCCTTTCTCTTTCTGCTCTATTCCGATGTTTGCTGCTTTAGTTGCGTCCTTGGCAAAAAACGAAAAGATCAAGAACGCTTGCTATGGTTTCTTGGCATTCTATGGCATCGTCGGTGGGCTAACATCTATGTTATATCCGGTGACCCTATACACCTCGTTGGTATATACATC
>JAKSVF010000070.1 GCA_024408235.1 Bacilli bacterium | reverse complement strand
GTTGGATCTTCATTTGCGGCTACAATGGGTGGCATTACAGAAGTTAACCCTTTAAGAGCGCATTATATCTGTAATAAATGCAAACATTTTGAGTGGAACGAAGACCCACAATATAAATCTGGTTTCGACCTTCCAGAAAAACGCTGCCCTGAATGCGGAGAGATAATGGAGGCAAATGGCCATAATATTCCATTCGAAACATTCTTGGGTTTCAAAGCAGAAAAAGTTCCAGATATCGACCTTAACTTCCCTCCAGATTATCAGGCAAAAGCGCATGCCTATGCCCGTATGCTTCTCTCAACCAAAGAGGAGAACGAAATGATTGCAAGAGGCGAATCCATTCCTAACCCACACGTCATTCGTGCTGGAACTATTTCCTGCGCTGAATCTAAAAACGTCTATGGCTTTGCCAAGAAGTATTATGAAGAAGTAAAACACATTCCTCCTGAACTTCAAAACAGAGCCTTGGTCTCATATATCTCTTCACGCGCAACAGGCGTCAAGAGAACAACTGGACAGCACCCAGGTGGTATTGTCGTTATTCCTGCTGACATGGATATCTTTGACTTTACTCCTTTCCAGCACCCAGCCGATGACCTTGAAGCGGATTGGCTCACAACCCATTACGAATTCGCATCCATGCATGACTGTTTATTAAAATTGGACATGCTTGGTCACGTCGATCCAATGGCTCTACGTGAAATGATGCTTAGATGCAACATGAAGATTGATGAAATCCCATTAAACGACCCAAAAGTCTTATCTCTTTTCTCTGAAACTTCGGCCTTAGGTTTAAAGAAAAACCCTCTTAAATTTGAGACGGGCGCTATGTGTTTGCCTGAATTCGGTACCACATTCGTTCAGGGCTTAATCACTGAAGTTAGACCTAAGAAGTTCAATGACTTGCTTGTTGTTTCCGGTTTATCGCATGGTACCAACGTCTGGAACAACAACGCTGAAGATTACTTCCTTGATAAAACGGCAACTATCGATGAGGTTATCGGATGCCGTGACGATATTATGACATACCTCATTTCTAAGGGTGTTGATTCGTCTCGAGCATTCAAATTCATGGAATATGTCCGTAAAAACAAGAATGGAAAGCCTTTGAAAGATGACGATTTAGCCGCTTTACGTGCCGCAAATGTTCCTGAATGGTACATAGATTCATGTACAAAAATCAGATACTTATTCCCTCGTGCACACGCTACGGCTTACGTTATTGGAAGCTGCCGTGTAGGATGGTTTAAAGTATATAAGCCTCTCGTTTTCTATGCCGTTTACTTCACAACCCGTGTAGATAAGTTCGACATCAAGATAATGACGAGCGGACTTAAGGCAATTGTCGACGAGATAGAGAGGCTACGTAAGATTCAAAATACTCCTGAATTCAAGGACACTGACAAAGAGGTCATCAAAGGACTTCTTGCAGCGGCTGAAATGGTTGATAGAGGATATAAGATAAAGATGATTGATCTCTATAAATCAGAGGCTAAGAACTGGGTCGTAGATGAGAAGGACAAAGCCATTATTGCTCCGTTCTCTGTCATTTCGGGTTTAGGTGAATCTGCAGCTGATACAGTCGTCAAAGCTAGAGCGGATGGTGAATTTATCTCTAAGGAAGATTTGTCTGAGAGAACAAAACTCACCGAAACCGACATTAAGACTCTTACAGAGCTAGGAGTTCTTGAAGGAATGAGCGAGTCCAACCAACTTTCTCTCTTCGATTTTATGTAAAAGAAAAGGCCACTGATGTGGCCACTCATCGGGACATAGTACAGCTTGGTAGTACGCTTGCTTCGGGAGCAAGAGGTCGCGAGTTCGAATCTCGCTGTTCCGACCATATAAAAACAAGAACTTTGATACGCTAAATATCAAAGTTTTTTCTTTTTTAGTATAAAAACGGTATTTTTGAACTAATTTTTTGTGTTGCTTTCACATTTTGGCTATTGTTGATAAATTTCAAAATGTATCAAACTTTGGTCTCGACAACAAAATAAAACAAATGGCGGGATTCGAAAAGTGGGGAGATAACTGTTGATTATGTAGATTATATTATTAAATTATGCTATAATATTATTGATTTAAGGAGCTTGTACATAATGAAATTTGAAATTGTTACCTTTGTAAATGATGAAGTAAAATTAGATGTCAATGTGTCACCGAAAGAAGATACTGTTTGGCTAACATTAGAACAAATCGGAACCCTTTTTGAAAGAGATCGCAGTGTTATTGGGAAACATATAAAAAATATATACAAGGAACAAGAACTTGATGAAAATTCAACTC
>JAKSVF010000007.1 GCA_024408235.1 Bacilli bacterium | reverse complement strand
ACCAGTGAAATGACGGATTCAGAGTCCGTTGCCTTACCGCTTGGCTATACCCCAAGGCAACTGATATTTTACTCAAGGTTCCTTTTTATGCAAGTTAAAACTTATCAAATATGATATTATTTCTCACCGAGGAACATATATATGGCCATTCTTATAGCAGTTGGCGGAGGTTCTGGCTCCGGCAAGACTTATATAACAGATAAGTTAATAAGCATTTTCGGTGAGGATAGAATCGGAAAAATAAGCTACGACTACTACTATAAGGACAACACATCCATTCCGTTTGAAGAGAGATGCAAGATCAACTACGACTCACCAGAATCTTTAGATGAGGATTTGTTCATTGAACATCTCATTAAGATTAAGGCAGGTGAGACCGTTGATTTGCCTCAATACGATTATTCTCAGCATAATAGAGCCGAAGAGACATTGAGATTTGAGCCTAAAGAGATTGTGTTGGTGGATGGCATATTGGTGTTCACCATTCCACACTTTAAGCAATATTTCGATTATTCGATATTCGTTGACGCGGATAGCGACATCAGATTCACTAGACGCTTGATGAGAGACTGCAAAGAACGTGGCCGCACTCCTGAAAGCGTCGTTAACCAATATCTAAAGACGGTTAGACCTATGCATTTAACATATGTTGAACCTGGTAAATATAAAACAGACTTTGTCTTCGTCAACAACGATGAGGATGGCATCGATAAGGTACAGTTGAAACACCTCATGAAAGATATTGAGGATAAGCTAGGTATCTAAACTATATCCTAAACCATATAATCTCTAATCAATGCGATTAAATTATATGCTATAAGATATACTTTTATTTGTATTATTGCTGTTGAGTGAACAGGAAGCTTGACCATGTACACCTCGCCATTGTATACGACGGAAATCTTGCTTCCATTGGCGCCGCCATAAGATTTTTTCTTTTGCGGCATGTTTGTTAGGTCGATCATATTTATTCCTCCGAATAACCTAGATACCCCCTTCTTAACGCTGTAGCGCACTCATGAGTAATCAAACCCTCAACTTCAGCAACGTTTATGCTGCTTGATATTTCCATCAAATAATCGGAAGCATACGACTTTTTATTAGTTTTAGCTTCATTGTACTTGCGGATGCTTTCTTGAAGAAAAGAAGGCAAAAGCTCCTCAACAGACGACATCGCATCTTTTTGTTCAATCTTCAAAAGATCCTCTATAGTGATCTTGAAAAGTCTTGATAAAGCCAACAGCGTCCTGCCGGAACAATTCATCAGAGCGCGTTTTCCGGAATATATATCGACCACTGTCGTTTTAGGCAAACCCGTTGCCTTCGCAATCGAATACGACGTGTGGCCATGCAATTTTGCCAATTCCGAAAAAACCATTCCTAATACCCCAATAAAAGTATATCGGTTTACCGACTTATTTTCAATAAAGAAAAACACCAACGATTAGGCTTCGTTGATGTCATGAACTTCCACTTCAATCGCCTCTGCAGTCGAGTTAGATGTTCGATTGGATTGATGTGATGAAGTTTCATCTGCATCTACCACTACATCATCATTTTTCTTTGTGTAACGTGTTTTGTCTTCAACTCGAGAAGATGAGACAACAGATAGGTGGAAGATGCTCCAAATGAACATTGGGAGTCCCACTATAATCGATAAAACTCCATATGATGATGTAAGCACCGCAATTGCGTTTGTCCTTCCGAATTCTATAGCCGCGATGGAACCGTATACGACGAATCCAACACCGACTATAAAACCAGTTAGTCTTGCAATTGACTTAAATATCGAGGCTTTAAAGAGGTTTTGCACACTTTTCGCCTTGTAAATCTCAAGTATTGCGGCCACTCCAACTGAAACGATTTCTATGAGGAGCACGCCTGCAATTGGCCAGGTGGCAATCATTAAATTGCCTGATGACAATGAGTATGCGCCAACCATTGATATCACATAGAAAAGAATATTAAGGCCAAGGGTTAAAAGAACGCCAAAATAGTTAGCGGAGAACTGCTGTCTCTTTATCTCTTTTTCCCTTTTCTTTTCTGTATATTCGTAAGTCTCGTACATTATTAAGCTCCATCGATGTGATCTTTATAATCTGGAGATTCAGACTTAAGGTCACCCTTCTTCTCATTTCTTTGTTTTTGTTCTCTTAACATGTCGATATCTTCGCCTGTTCTAACCGGGCGTTCATCTCTCCATGTTGGTTTGTCTTTCTTGTATGGCATGGGTCTATTGTATTAAGGCACACATAAAAAGAAAAGAGCGCAAGGCTCTCCTCTTTGTAGACAATTACTCTTTCTTGTCTTTTTTTCTATAGCGTCTTAGTCGGAAATAATCCCAATTTGCTTTCCGATGCCCTTGTTTTTATTACATTAAATAAAACCGGACTTCAACATCCGGTAAATGATTAAGCAATCCAGACAAATGCGTAGCCAGAGGCAATGGCAACTAGCATTACGATTCCGAGGACTAAGAAGGCATTCTTGATGTTCTCTTTGTGCTTGAACAACATTAGTGTTCCAAGACCTGCATTGGCCATTAAACCCGCTAAAAGGGCGCCAAATGGAATGATATGATCAACATAAAGGTTGGAGATAAGAACACTTGAGGCGCAGTTAGGGATTAATCCCACTAATGCGGAGAATAATGGGGTGAACCAATACGCAACGCCATCCTGAGCCAAGAAGTTAGCGATGTTCTCTTCTCCGATCAAGAGCATCAAAGCACCGAATGCGTATGACACGACATACACGTATGCGAATATCTTTAATGAATGGACTAATGGGTGAATGAGATGCTCATGTAGTTTTGATTCTTTATGGTGATCATGGTCATGCTCATCTTCTTCAATATGATGGCCACAGCACCCGACATGGATTTCCTCTTCGCCTTCGCAGTGGTCTAAATGCTCTTTAACATGTTCATTGCGTTTTCTAAATATCAAGTCGACGAGTAAGCCAACGACCATACCAACGACAATCTTTATCGCAAGTAATGGGAATGTCATCCACCACTTGTCATGAACGTTTCCAAGCAAGACAGGGATAGCTTCATCTGAACATGCTATAAAGATGGCGATTATCGTGCCGATTGTGAGGTGGCCTTTGTTATAAAGATCCGCTCCAACAACTGATATGCCGCACTGTGGAATGATTCCTGCGATTGAACCGAATACCGGAGCCACTCCTTTTTTCTTCTCTAATAGCCTTGCGATTTTGCTCTCAAAGAAAGACAAAGAAAAATTAATCACGAACGCGATTGCGAGGATGATTGAGCTGTCTATCAATGTTTCTAATAAGAGATCTACGTATTCCATTGCCGCATAATCATATATTTATAAATAAGATTTTAATAATGAAATGTTATTCACATAACAAATTTTAATGAAACGAATTGCTACTATGTTAGCATTTTAATTGAGATTTGATTATAAGTTGCTATTATATTGGCAATGGAAAGACAGCATTTAGATTTTTATGACATCATTGGCAAGGACTCGCCGGAGAAAGTCCAATTAAGCATTGCAAACAAGATTAGGACTATACGCAAGAACAGGCGTATCACTCAAAAGGATCTTGCAGTGAAAAGCATGATGAGCTATGCCTCATATAGAATATTTGAGAAAACCGGGAAAATAGCGTTTTCTTCTCTAGTCAACATTGCATTTGCACTTGGTATTGAGTCCGATTTTGCAAAGCTTTTTAAACCTGAAAACCATATGACTTACGAGGAGTTCTTCAGATGAAAATCACAGACTTCAATCGAGTGGTGGTCAAATATAGAGGTCAAACGGTCGGTTCATTGGTCTTGAATGATGATTGCACTGCATTTCAATATAAAAAGGAATGGATTGCAAATGGGTTTTCCATATCGCCAATAAAACTACCTCTAAAGGAGGGCGTCTTTCGCTCAGATAAAAGATTCTTTGGATATCTAGATGGCGCATTCTACGATTGCCTTCCAGATTCATGGGGCAACAGATTGGTTGATAGATGGCTGACAGATAACGGATACGACCCTAGATACACAAGCCTATTCCACAGATTGCTACTTCTGAATAATACGTCTTTGGGCGGTTTGGATTTTGAACCAGAGTTTAAAGTTGAAAGCGAATGCAGCAATGATTTTGACGCACTCCTTGATGCTTCTAGGGCAATAGAGAAAAACGAGCCTTTAAATCAATTGTCTTTCTCACAAGTATTCAGAAGTTCCGGCTCGGTTGGAGGCTCGAGGCCAAAAGCCTTTGTACAAATAGACGGTGAGGACTGGATATTAAAATTCCCTTCAAATAGGGATCCAAAATGGCAAAGCGAGATGGAATACGATTACAACATCATCGCTTCCTCTTGTGGCATAAACGTCCCACCATTCAGGTTAATTGAGACCAAGAAAGGCGTAAAACTCTTCGCAACAAAACGTTTTGATAGAGATGGCGAGAAAAGAATCCACGTCATATCGCTAGCAGGATTGACCGAGACAGACATCAACTACCCACAGTTGGATTATCTATCATTCTTGCAAGCTGTGAGATATCTATGCTCCGAAGACATGGACCAGGCTCTGCGAATGATGATATTCAACATAAGGGCGAAAAACAGAGATGACCATTCAAGAAATGTCTCATTTTACTGGAGCGAAAAGGATAGAAAATATAGGCTTTCGCCCGCTTATGATTTGACGTATACCCCATATATAAAAGAACACGCTCTAGGTTGTAACTGGGTTGGAGAACCTAGCGACGATGATATCATCATTGTCGGAAAGAAAATGGGTTTTAAAGAAGAATATTTAAAGCAATTAATATCAACCATCAACAAAAAGGTCGCCCCTTTAGCGAAATACTGGGGAAAATACGAATGAAACGTATATAATTTCACACGAGGAAAACAATATGTCAGGATGCACACACAATTGCGAGACCTGCGGCGTCAGCGGCTGCGGATCACGCGGAATCAAAAAATTAGAGCCTAATGCTAAATCAAGCATCAAGAAAGTAATCGCTGTCATGTCCGGTAAAGGCGGTGTCGGTAAATCAATGGTCACATCATTGCTCGCCGCTGCTTTAGCAAACAAGGGACATTCAGTCGCTATCTTAGATGCAGACGTCACCGGTCCATCTATCCCAAAGGCTTTCGGAGTCGAAGGCACGGAATTATATGGAGATGATGATGGCAAGATATTCCCAGCTGAAACACCTAACGGAATCAAGATCATTTCCGCTAACTTATTAACAGAATCATCCACTGCTCCAATCGTTTGGAGAGGATCGCTTATCTCATCAATGGTCTCTCAGTTCTTCACCGATGTTATCTATGGTGAGATTGAATACCTAATGATCGATATGCCTCCAGGAACTGGAGATGTCCCTCTTACAGTCTTCCAGTCAATTCCGGTTGATGGAGCAATCGTCGTTGCTTCACCTCAGGACTTGGTATCAATGATTGTTGAGAAATCAATCAACATGGCAAACATGATGAACATCAATATCTTAGGACTCGTTGAGAACATGGCCTACACCGTTTGCCCATGCTGCGGAGAGAAATATAGAGTGTTCGGCAACGCGAACATCGAAGAGGTCGCAGATAGAAACGGCATCCCATTCTTAGCGGAATGCCCAATCGACCCACAGCTTGCCGCGATGGCGGACGCTGGAAAGATGTACGGTTACTGCGGTGACCTCATGGACAAGGCAATCGAGGCAATCGAAAACTTATAATCAATCTAAATAACACGGTTCCGGAAGAGCCGTGTTTTTAGTTTACAAATTGGTTTACAGAATAATCGAATAATTGTAAAATCAGTTTACGATTTGGTTTACAAGAGGGTAATTATGGTGATAAACGAAGTATTTGATCTAATGATGTCTAAAAGCTATATGACTGCTAAGCAGCTAAAATACGACACAAAAGCAAACATCTTAATGACCCCATATGACTATAACCAATTGCTTAAGTACTTCGATGACAATGCGGGTTCTAATCCACAACTGATTTCTCTACATCTACAAACGTTCAACGAATTTAAACCTCGTCTCAGTGAATGTGCTGAATTGTTGTCGATGATCAATGATTATTATGAGTTAATCGCTGATGATGCAACCGCAAACAAAGGCCCACTCTCAATAAGAAATGCAAATTCCATCGCGATTTCCAGGATTTTTTCTGAGATTGAAGGTACTTTAAATATCGAGTCGGTGCCCACAACAAGGAAACTTCTGGATGATATTATCGTCAAAGAGAGAAAGCCAGAAACAAGTAACGAGAAGATTATCCACAATATGGCAAAGGCTATGCAATTTGTGCATACCTGCCCAGAATTCAATGAGGATAACTTGTATAAGCTGTATTCACTTTTAAGTGAAGATTCACTTCCTGAAGATTCTAGACTCTTGCCAGGAAACAAATATAGGCATGATGATAGCATTTCAATCGATGATTACGAATGCTGCCCTGCAACAAGAATCAAATCATGTATGGATTCTCTCTTCGAAATGGTGAACTCAAATCTGAACAATGCAGCAATGAGGCGTTATTTGAATCACATAGCCCACTACTACATCGTCTATATTCACCCTTATTTTGATTACAACGGAAGAACCGCAAGAATGGTCTCATATTGGATTACCCTTTTAACGAATGAGCAGTCATTACCTCCAACAATCTCTGAAGCCATCAATCAGACAAAGCAGGAATACTATTCCGCGCTGAGAGAAACCAGAAACTCGCATAACGATCTGACATATTTCCTTCTGTATTTATACAAAGTGTCGATAAAGTATTTTTTGACATACAAAAACATAGAGGAAATTGAAAATAAGCTGAAAAACAAATCCAAAACAATCACCGATACCGATAAAAACTACATGAAGAAAATCCTTATCTCAGCAAAGGGAAAATTTTTGTACTTTGATTTTGTTAAATGGTCGAATACTGAGATGTCTAAACAGGCCGCTTTCAAAATTCTTAATGCGTTCGAATCATATGGCTTCCTAAGGAGCGAGACGAATAATTCCAATAAAAAACTATTTGAAGTGAACGAAGAAATGATCACTTATAAATTTGACATTAACTAAAACTTTATAAAACAAAAGTAGGCGGCAAAATTATTTGCTCGCCTCTTTTAGTGCGGCTCTTAAATTGAGGGAGTTGAGGCTAGAAGAGAAATCCTTATCACCGCTTTTAGGTATGCATCAGCTAATGAGCGTTCTTCATCGGTCATTCCAATTGAAACAACCATAAATAAGCTCCTTTCAGTAAGCTGTGTATTACACCGGTTAATTCGACTCAACGACAAGTTGCGCTTCTTTCTTTAAAAGAATCGGATGAAGAGTATCTATTAATAACGCTCCAATAGGCGCGGTTATCATTATCGCCAAGACAGATACAGTTAAGATAATTCCTCCGCATGGAAGCATCAAGGACGCTGCAATGCCGCCAATTGAGGCCTGAACTGTGGCCTTTGGCAAATATGAAATAATTGCAAATACCCTCTCTTTCCAGGTGAGTTTTGTGCCGATAATGCAAATGATAACACCGATGGAACGGCAGATTAGACCGATTATCAATACAAGCAATGCCATCCAGCCATCGTTCTTCAAATAAGATAAATCTACTGACGCACCGACTAAGACAAACAAGAGGATTTCAAACACTTTCCAGAGTTTGTTATATCCATTCGATATCTCTTTGGCTTTTGCCTTGATTCTCAAAAGAAGAATCATACCCATCACCATGATGCCCAAAAGTGATGAGATGGATATCCATGGTTTAACCCAGTTCTCTAAGCCGATCATCAAGAACGACAATGATAAAGTGATTATTATCTCCGCCCATACTGGTAAGTTGATTCTTTTAAACACTTCAGCAACGCCGAATCCAACCCCCACTCCTAAAGCGACGCCAAGCAGGATAGACACCGGAATGAGAGAAACTGATAAGACGTTGAACTCGCCTGTTTGGACTAAGCCCAGGAACGCATAGAAGAGAACGATGACAAAGACATCGTCTACAGACGCTCCAGCGAGGATGAGTTCAGGAACGTGATGTTCTTTTCCATATCCGTTATCGATGAGTTTGATCATGCGTGGAGATACGACTGCAGGAGATACTGCTGCAAGGACAGAACCCAAGAGCATCGATTCAAATATGGATAAATGCAAAAGATAATGTGCGCCGAGAGTAACTCCTGCTATTTCGAAGCACGCAGGCAGGAAGCACATAAGTATTGCACTCCTTCCGACTTTCTTAAGGTCGCTGAAATTTAAATTGAGTCCGCTTCTTGTAAGGATGATGACTAACGCTATCTGTCTTAATTCACTAGAAATATTGAGTAAATCAGGGCTTATCACATTTAGGAAATACGGTCCGAAAAACAAGCCGATGAGTATCATTCCTACAAGTCCTGGAATGTGGATTTTATCTAATAACCATCCAAGGATAAATCCTAGGATTAGTATAAGTCCGAGTGAGTAAATCATTATGAGTTCCTCCAAAAAAATAAAGCCATGAAATCTACGCCAAAAAAGAGGCATAGACGTCATCAGCTTAATAAGGCGGTTCGAGCATTGCTCCGGGAGACATCATTCCCGATGAGTAAAGTATAGTTTTCTAGGCAAATATTACAAGTCAAATGATTGTTGATTTATCACCCAAAAGTATCATTTTTATGGTGTCATATTCAACTTTTTGCAATAAAAAGGACCTTCAGGTCCGATATTTATTGAAACGAGAAATTAATATACATATATTTGTAAACGTATAAGGAGGTTAAACACATGGGTTTAATCAAAGCAGTCGCTAACTCAATCGGCGGCACATTAGCAGACCAGTGGAAAGAGTTCTTCTACTGTGAAGCAATTCCAGCAGACGTTTTGTGCGTCAAAGGCAAGAAGCAGACATCAAAGCGTTCAGTCAATTTCAAGGGCGAGGACAACATCATCTCTTCAGGCTCAGGCATCGCAGTTGCAGATGGCCAGTGCATGATCATCGTTGAGCAGGGAAGAATCGTTGAAATCTGCTCAGAACCAGGACAGTTCACATGGGACGCATCAACCGAGCCATCATGTTTCTCAGAGAATCTCTTCAAGGGAATCGGAGACATCATCAAGACAGCTTGGAAGCGTATCGGATATGGAGGCATCGCTGGCAAGGACCAGAGAGTCTACTACTTCAACACAAAAGAATTAATGGACAACAAGTTCGGCACAATGAACCCAGTTCCATTCAGAGTCGTTGATTCAAAGATCGGCATGGATATCGACGTCAGCATCAAGTGCTGCGGCACATATTCTTATAGAATCAGCAATCCAATCCTTTTCTATCAGAATGTCTGCGGCAACGTCACAGAAGACTTCAGACGTTCACAGATCGACGCTCAGCTTAAGGCAGAGTTCATCTCAGCATTACAGCCAGGCTTCGGTGCGTTATCAGATTTGGAAATCAGACCAAACCAGGTCGTTAGACACACCAAGGAACTCGAGAACGGAATGAACGACGCTCTCAAGGATCTCTGGGGCGAAAAGAGAGGTCTCGAAATCGTCTCTATCGCAATCTCATCCTTAACTCTCCCACAGGAAGACCAGGATATGATCAAGAACGTCCAGCGTCAGGCAATCTACAGAAACCCTGGCATGGCAGGCGCTATGCTCGCAGAACAGCAGGGCAAAGCTATGGAAGCAGCTGCTAACAACTCAGCAGGTGCAATGCACGGCTTCGTCGGCATGGGCATCGCTTCAAATGTCGGCGGAATGAACGCAAACGCAATGTTCGCAATGGATCAGCAGAACCAGCAGGCACAGATGCAGCAGCAGGCAGCTGCTCAGGCTGCAGCTCCAGCAGCTAATAGCTGGAAGTGCCCATCATGCGGCGCAACAGCAACAGGTAAGTTCTGTCCAGAATGCGGAGCAAAGAAGCCAGAAGAAGCAGCTGGTTGGACATGCTCATGCGGCGCAGTCAACAAAGGCAAATTCTGTGCTGAATGCGGTGCAAGAAAGCCAGAGGGCGCTCCACTTTATAGATGCGACAAGTGCGGTTGGGAGCCAGCGGACCCAAAGAACCCACCAAAATTCTGCCCAGAATGCGGTGATATCTTCGACGCTAACGACATCAAGAAATAAGCGTTATGGCAAAAATTGAAAAATTTAAGTGTCCTTGCTGCGACGGCAATCTCTCTTTCACGCCGGGCGCAGGCAAGATCACTTGTGAATACTGTGGTTCTGAATTCGACCCTTCAATCTTTGAAGAGTTAAAGTCAGACTTCAAAGAAGACACTTCATGGGCCGAAATAGACCACGAAATCTGGTCCGAAGAAGAAGCTGCCGGCTTAGGCGTGTTCCACTGTGAATCATGCGGTGGCGAACTCGTCACAGATCCAAATACGGCTTCAACATTCTGCCCATATTGCGGATCACCTGTTGTTTCAATGGGTAATCTTTCAGGCGGCGTTAAGCCAAAATACGTCATTCCTTTCAAGAAGTCAGAGCAGGAAGCAAAAGATGCTTTAGCTGGATACTTCAAAGGAAAGATCTTCCTCCCATCATCATTCAAGAAATCAATTCAGGTCAAAGAGGCACAGGGCGTCTATGTTCCATACTGGTTATTCGACGCTGATGTCGATGGCCGTGTTGAGTTCAAAGCTGACAAGGAAGAGAAATATAGACGTGGCGATGACACAATCATCAAGACCCACTACTACAAAATCATCCGTGAGGGTGGAGTTGGTTTTGACCACGTCCCAGTCGACGCTTCATCTAAGATGGATGATGCGATGATGGAATCCTTAGAGCCATATGACTATGTCAATGACAGAAAAGAATTCCAGTCGGTTTATTTAACTGGCTTTGCAGCTGATAAATACGACGTCACAGTCGAAGAAGCTCAGCCACGCGCTACACAGCGTGTTAGAGAAGGCACAGTCAACAAGTTCGCTGAAACAATCAGCGGATATGACCACTGCAGCGCTTCAAACGTCCAGTTGGCGATCAAGAGATCTTCAAACGAATACGCATTCTTCCCAACATGGTTAGTCAACACAACCTGGAACAACAAGCCATACCTCTTTGCAGTCAATGGTGAGACAGGTTTAGTTAAAGCAGATCTTCCATGCTCAGCAGGCAAGGTTGCTATGTGGTTCTTCATCTGGTTGCTCGGATTAACCGGAATCGGAACAGGTGTCGGCGCTCTCATGTTGGGCGGCGATCAGGATTGGACAGCATTCTTTGCAGCGATGTTCTTAGGATTCGTAATCGGTCTCATCGTTGCTATCGTCTTCACAATCAAGAACAAGAAGAAACTCAAAGGTTTCGTCAAGCAGCGTGGCGCTGGAGCGTATTACCGCAACAACTCACTCAACTTGCGAATCAAGAAAGACATCTATCTCTACACAAAGACAAGAGTCATTCACCATTCCTCTTCATCATCTTCATCAAGAAGGAGAAGATAAACAAAGATATAAGCGTGGCTTCGGTCACGCTTTTTCTTTATATCTTTATTTATTAACTAAAGTAGTCAATAATACATCTATCAATAGGAGTTATTTACATGAAGACCGTAGTTATCACAGGATCCGCACGAGGACTTGGCTATGAGATGGCTAAATGCTTTAGAGCGAGCGGATATAACGTTGTTTTATCAGATTTAAATGCCGAAAAGCTTGAAGCGAGCAAATCCACATTATTGGAGGTTCAGGGAGAGGGCACGGTTGAAGCCACCACTTGCAACGTCTCTAAAATCGAGGATGTTGAATCATTATGCGCATTCGCTGTAGATAAATACGGAGCGATTGATGTCTGGATCAACAATGCAGGCGTAAATCAGCCAAATAAGGCGGTTTACGAACTATCAGCCAAGGAGATTGATTTGATGATTGATGTTGACCTCAAAGGCGCTATTTATGGGGCTAAAGTAGCCTATGCCCAGATGAAGAAGCAAGGGTTTGGACAGGTATATGCAATCGATGGATATGGTTCAAACGATGCGATGATGTTAGGACTATCATTATATGGAACTTCAAAAAGAGGCTTAACATACTTCATGAACGCCTTGGCAAAGGAATCAGAGACGATGGGTGATAACATACAGGTTGGAAGATTATCTCCAGGTATCATGATCACAGACTTCCTCGTTAACGCGAATAACGACTCCACCAAAGTGGAATTGTCAGAGAAGACAAAGAAGGTTTATAACATCCTGGGAGATTACCCTGATATCATTGCAAAGTTCCTTGTTAAGAAGGTGGTCGCAAATAAAAAGAACGGGGTTGTGTTCTCTTGGCTCACAAATGTCAAGGCATTCAGAAGATTCATGTGCGCAGGTTTCAACAAGAGAGACTTCTTCAAAAAAGATTAATAAATAAAACCACCTAATGCGCAATTTATTTTTCTATATATCCGAATTCAATCCCTAAAACATCTCCAATTTTAATCACTGTATCCAGCTTAGGAGAAAGGACTTCACGTTCCATTCGCGCGATTTGTGATTGAGGAACTTTTGCAAGATTCGCTACTTGTTGCTGACTTGGTCCTAAACTTTTTCTCCTTTCAACTATTCAATTGCTAGAGAAAAATACGACACTACAAAAACAGCAAAACATCAACTCACAAAAATACTGAAAGTAGTAGAAACGTGAGTTGCAATCCTGTATAATATTTTCGAAGGAAGGTGATGATATGCTATATAATAGAAATATTTTAAAGTCAGTTATTCAATGTGTTGATGAGTATGCTGTAACTTTAATTACCGGTGCAAGACAAGTTGGAAAGACAACATTAGTTTCTTATTTTGAAAAAGAAAAAGGTTATACATATTTAACCTTTGACGATACAGATTTACTAGCCGAAGCAAAGGAAAATCCAAAGAAATTTATAGAGAAATATAAAGCACCGTTAATACTTGATGAAGTTCAAAGGGTACAAGAGATATTTATAGAGATAGAAGCAGTTGTAAATAAAGAGAAAAAATTGAAAGGTAGTCAATCTGCAAATGGCATGTATATATTGACCGGTTCGCAAAAATTTAATTTAATGAAGGAAGTTAGTGAATCAATGTCAGGAAGGGTTGGCGTCATTGAAATGGCTCCACTATCTCAATGCGAAATAAATAAATGGAATGAACAAAACTTTACTATTGATAATGATAGATTATTTAATATCGCTGAAAAAAGAGATTTAGACGATGATAGATTATATGAGTCTATAGTACGAGGTTTTTATCCTGCAAGATGGGAGATAGAAGGTAAACCTATTAAAAACTATTATTCAAACTATACAAAAACATATATTGAAAGAGATGTTTCTCAATTAATCAATCTTAAGGATAAACAAAAATTTGAGAATATGCTTAAAATATTAGCGTCATTAACTGGAGAAGAATATATACCCGATAATATTGCAAAAACATTAGGTGTTGATAAAAATACAATAACTTCTTGGGTATCAATTGCTGTTACAGGAGATATTATTAGATTATTACCACCTTATTATGAGGATTCAATAAATAAAAGAATAATAAAGCGAAATAAACTGTATTTCAATGATACAGGATTGGCTTGTTATCTATTAGGAGTGGATTCTCCATCCTCATTAAAGAAATCAACATTTAAAGGTAGGATGGTTGAAACATATATTCATAATGAAATAAGAAAATCTTATATTAATATGGGAATAGAACCTAAAATGTTTTTCTATAGAGATAATAATCAAAACGAAATTGATCTAATAATTCTTAATGATGGCAAGTTAGATTTAATAGAGTGTAAATCTGGAAAGAAGTTTTCAGCTGATGATATAAAAGGCTTCAAACAACTTGCGAAGACTAAATATGAAATTAACGGTGAATGCATTATTTGTACAACTGAAGAACCATACAGAATTAGTCACGGTATATATGCTTTCCCAATAAAATGCTTGTAATTAAGAAAAGGCATAACCTCTAGACTAATCAACTGGAAGTTATGCCCTATTTTTCGAGTGAAATTACCCTCGCTATCATTAGTGCACTAATTGGGGTTTTTCTTATGCAAATAAAAAGTTTTTGGTAAAAAATCAGGAAAACTCCTCTATTTATTAGTGGAGGGCATGTTCATGAAATGCTCCCAAACAGCCGCTCCAGGCCTCATGGGCAAGGAAAGGAGGAGGCGTGATGTCGGATGCGGTAATCATCCTGATCATCGTGCTCCTGATACTAGCTGAGCTAGGGAACAAAAAGAAGTAGGACGAATCCTACCTCTGAGTTCCCACGCTCAGTCGTAGTATAGACCTATCCTTCCCTCATGGCAAGTGGGAGCGGGAAGGGCCGGCCTTGCAGCGCTGCAGGGCCGGTTTTATTATCCGCATTAGACACAATAATCTTGCACAACGGCGTCTGTAACGCTTCGCACCGATTGCGTTAATTATGCTTAGAGATTACGTATTCAGCGCAGTCAATTCCATCTTTCTCCGCGAGAACAACCAGGCTTTGGCCGGACTTCATGTCACCGCACACTGAGATTTTGTCATCATATCTGAAACCATCGAGTTTGATGCGGTTCATAAACGATTCCATTCCATATGACAGAGCGTCTTCGATTGAAGTTCCAACAAATCCCATAGATACAATCAAGATATCGCATGGAATCGTCTCCTTACTGCCTTCGATATCAATGAATTTTCCATTTTGGAAATTCACCTTTTTAATGACAACTCCGTCGACTTTATCGTCTCCTAAAACCTCATCGATTGTTGTCTCATATCTTCTGATGTCATGCCCATAAACAGTATTAGCCTCAAATACACCATAATCAGTCTTCTTTCCGTTTGGATAGTTTGGCCATGGAAGAGTGTTTGTTTCCGGAGGTTCTTTCATGATTTCTAAAAGGGTGATTGACTTGGCCCCTTCTCTCACTGCGGTGCCAACACAGTCATTTCCGGTATCTCCACCACCGAGGATGACGACGTCTTTATCTTTGCAATCGATTTCAAATTTCTTCTCGTCAAGGAGATTCTTTGTTGTCTTTGTTAAGAAGTCGAGTGCGTAATACACGCCTTCTTTCTCCACTCCTTTTGCCTTCAAGCGTCTAGCTTCTGAAGTTCCGCAGGCAAAGATGATCTCATCATAATCCTTTCTCAGGTTTTCCATCGAATAGTCGGTGCCGATCTTTGTGTTGTTTACAAACACTATGCCTTCGTCCGACAACATTTTGATTCGACGTTCTACAACGCTTTTCTCGAGTTTCATGTTAGGGATGCCGTACGTTAAGAGTCCACCGAAACGGTCATTCTTCTCAAATACCGTTACATAGTAACCCCTGTCGTTTAAATGCTTAGCGGCAGAAAGCCCTGCAGGACCAGAACCCACTACTGCGACCCTAATCTTGTTCCTAACGATGTTTCTATTAGGCTTGATCCATCCATTCTTGAAGGCTTCTTCAATTACGAAAAGCTCATTAGCCTTAACTCCAACTGAATCGCCGTTTATTGAGCAAGAGCAACACGCTTCGCATAAAGCTGGGCATACATTGCCTGTAAATTCAGGGAATGGCGCGGTTTTCGCAAGTCTTTTATAAGCCTCCTCATATAAACCCATATAAATGAGGTGATTCCATTCTGGGATGAGGTTTGATAAAGGACAGCCAACGTTTCTGTTGTTGACCTTCATCGCACTCTGGCAAAAAGGAACACCGCAGTTCATGCATCTAGCAGCCTGTTCTTTCTGAGTCTTCTCGTCATATGGAGTGTGGAAATCGTTGAAGTTCTTAATTCTCTCTTCGACTGATAACTCGTTCTTATTGAGACGAGGATAATCTAAGAATCCTGTATTCTTTCCCATATTAATGTCCTCCCATAAATTCTTCAAAAGCAGCTAGTTCCGGATTGGAATCCCCATTTGCTCTGTGCTTTGAAATAAGCGAAACCATCCTTGCGTAGTCATTTGGCAAGACTTTGAAGTACTCGTTCTTATCAAACGATTCAAGAAGTTCTTCAACCCTCTTAGATGATGTTCTTGTTATATGCTCACTCATGAGTTCTTTGATTATCTCAACGTCCTCGTTGGTTAATGGCAGGAGCTTGGCGAGTTCAGTGTTGACCATAGCCTTATTCTCAAGGCCATATACATAGGCGACACCGCCAGACATACCGGCAGCAAAGTTTCTTCCAACCTTTCCTAAGATAAGGGCAACGCCACCAGTCATATATTCAAGGCCATGTTGACCACAGCCAAGGGATACAATCTTAGCGCCAGAGTTACGGACACCAAATCTTTCGCCAGCGATTCCGTCTAAATAGCATTCGCCGGATGTGGCTCCATATAAAGCAACGTTTCCGCAGATGATATTCTCGCTTGAATCAAAAGTTGCGGCTGGAGATTTCTTGACTGCAATCTTTCCTCCTGACAACCCTTTGCCAAGATAATCGTTAGCGTCTCCAGTAACTGATATTGAAACGCCTTTTGCCAAGAATGCGCCAAATGAGTTGCCGGCATTTCCGACTGCATTAATGGTTATTGAGTCATCTTTTAGGCCATTTTCTCCATAAATCTTCGTTATTTCATTAGATAAAAGGGTTCCAAATGATCTATTGACGTTAGATATCTCAATATCGATGATTTCACCCATTGTTCCGTTGATTGCGGCTTTAGATAAAGGCAGGAGAACACGGTAATCAATGGTGTTATCGAGTGGATTTATCTTATACGCTTTGAATGTTGAGTCCTTATTAACAACCTTGGCGTTGAAGAGAATTCTCTTTGGATTGATTCTGCCGCGGAATTCTTTCTTGAGTGATAAGAGTTCAGTGTGGCCTACCATTTCATCGACGGTTCTGAATCCGAGAAGAGCCATATATTCTCTTAATTCTTCTGCGATGAAGCGCATGAAGTTCATGACATATTCAGGCTTACCTTTGAATCTCGCTCTAAGTCTTTCGTCTTGGGTTGCAACGCCGACTGGGCAAGTGTTGAGGTTACACACTCTCATCATGATGCAGCCCATTGCAATAAGCGGTCCGGTTGCAAATCCAAACTCTTCCGCGCCCAAAAGGATAGCTACCGCTAAGTCTTTTCCGGTTAAAAGTTTTCCATCTGTCTCCAAACGGACTCTATCTCTTAAACCATTCATGACCAATGTCTGATGGGTCTCTGCTAAACCGATTTCCCAAGGGATGCCGGCGTTATAGATGCTCGTTCTAGGAGAAGCGCCAGTTCCGCCATCATATCCCGAGATGAGGATTGTGTTTGCGCCTGTCTTAACTACACCCGCTGCGATTGTGCCAACTCCAGCTTCTGCGACTAGTTTAACGGAGATGCGTGCTTCTCTATTAGCGTTCTTCAAATCAAATATTAGTTGTGCCAAGTCTTCGATTGAATAAATGTCGTGATGAGGAGGTGGCGAAATTAGCGAGACACCAGGAGTTGAATGTCTAGCCTTAGCAATCCAAGGGAAAACTTTCTGACCAGGCAACTGACCGCCTTCGCCAGGCTTAGCTCCTTGGGCCATCTTAATCTGAATTTCCTTTGCGTTCGTTAAATACTCGATTGTGACGCCAAATCGGCCTGAAGCGACTTGCTTAATGGCGGATGAGCGATTATCACCGTTTGCATCGAGCGTGAATCTCTCACGTTCTTCACCACCTTCGCCTGTATTTGATTTAGCGTGGAGCCTGTTCATGGCAATCGCCATACATTCGTGAGCTTCTTTTGAGATTGAACCATATGACATGGCACCCGTTTTAAATCTCTCAACAATCAATTCGACCGGTTCCACTTCTTCAATCGCGATTGGATTTTGGAAGTCGAATTTCAAAGTGTCTCTGATGTTGATTACTTTAGAGTCAATTCTCGATGTAAATTCCTTGTACTCTTTGTAATTGCCTGTCTGACAAGCGGACTGAAGGTACATTATCGCGAGCGGATCGTATATATGCTCATTTTCTTTGTTTCTATATCCGTGTAGACCGATTGAATCTAGTGTGTCATCACCTCTTTGCTGGGCTTTTTCATAGATTTTTACGTAATTTGCTTCGATTTCTTCGATTCCAATACCGCCGATTGAGTTTGGGGTGTTGGTGAAATATTTAGCGATTACTTCATCTGAAAGACCGATACATTCAAAGATCTGCGCGCCTAAATAGGACTGGATAGTAGAGATGCCCATCTTGGAGATGATTTTGCAAATCGCCTTAAGTGCACCTTCTGCATAGTTCTTAAGAGCTGTCTTCAATGGAGTCTTTATATAGCCTCTCTTCTGATATTCCTCGATTGTCTCATAAACGAGATATGGGCAGATTGCGTTAACGCCGAAGCCGATGAGGGCGGCGTAATGATGAATCTCACGAGGCTCTGCCGCTTCTAAGACGATTGAGACATGGGTTCTCATGTGTCTTCTAGTTAAATGCTGATGAAGAGCGCTTGACACCAATAATGATGGGATAGCCATTCCATTCTGATTTCTATCAGATAAAACTAAAATTGATGCGCCTGCATTAATCTTTATATCGCATTCCTTGAATATTCTATCCAATGCCTCTGTCATTGACTCTTTCTTATAGTCATAGCAGATAGAGATAATCTCAGTCTTAATCTTTTTGCTGGCGTATAAGTTCTTGATCTTCGCGAATTCAGCTTTGCTGAGAAGAGGATTGTCGATTCTAACTCTCTTTGTGTTTTCCTGTGTTGGATTCAAAAGGTTGCCTTCTTTTCCTAGATAGACAAAACTGGACATGACAATCTCTTCGCGGATTGAGTCGATCGGAGGGTTTGTGACTTGGGCAAATCTTTGTTTAAAGAATTGGAAAAGGTTGAACTCTTTCTTCGTTAACACGGCAAGTGGGGTGTCATTGCCCATGGCCACCGCTTTCTCAGCATGGTTTTCGGCAAGAGGAAGAATTCCTTCCATCAATTCGTCATATGTGTAGTTATTCTGGTGCTGGAGACGATGAACATCATACTCAGGCTTAACAACTTTCTCATCTTCTAAATCCTCGAGATGGATAATGTTCTTTGTCCACTTCTCATATGGTTTAAGAGATGAGTAATGAGATTTTATCTCATCGTTGGAGATGATTCTTCCTTCTTTGGTGTCGACCAAAAGGATTTTGCCAGGTTCAAGTCTTCTCTTTTCTAAGACGTTGCTCTCGTCAATTGGAAGTGATCCGGTTTCTGAGAAGAGAATAAGATAATCATCCTTTGTGATGTAATAACGAGATGGTCTTAAGCCGTTTCTATCTAAAGACGCGCCGACTTTGATACCATCTGAGAAAATGATGGATGCAGGTCCATCCCATGGTTCCTGGAAGGTTGAGTTAAACTCATAAAATGCCTTTAGTCTTGAATCCATTCCAGAGTCTTTTTCCCATGGTTCCGGGATCGTCATCATGACTGTTTCCTCAAGGCTTCTGCCGTTAAGGTAGTTGAATTCAAAGAAATTATCGAACATAGCAGAGTCCGAGGATTCCTTAGGGATAATAGGAATAACCTTGTCTAAATCCTTGCCAAATAAATCCGATTTAAATAAGCCTTCTCTAGCTCTGACCGAGTTGGTGTTGCCTCTGATGGTGTTGATTTCACCATTGTGGCATAGGAAACGATACGGGTGTGCCTTCTCCCAAGATGGAAAGGTGTTTGTGGAGAATCTCGAGTGAACCAAAGCGATTGCCGTCTCGAATTTTGTGTTTTTCAAATCGAGATAGAAATCACGGACTTGAGTTGAAACGAGCATACCCTTATAGATGATCGTCCTTGATGATAAAGAGCAGAAATACAATTTGGAACTCGTCTTAAGTGTCTTTGTCTCAATGACTTTTCTAGCAACATAGAGCTTTCTTTCAAAATCAAGCCCCGCTTCTACATCATCCGGTCTCTTCAAGAACACCTGAACCATGTAAGGCATCGCCTTAAGAGCGGTTGTTCCGATACCATATGTGTCAACTGGGACATTTCTATAGCCAAGGATCGTTATTCCTTCTTCCACAAATGAAGAGTTAATGAGCGCGATTTCTTTTTCTCTCATCGCCTCGTTTGGCGACAAGAATAACTGGCCGACCGCATAGTCTCCTTCTTTCGGAAGTTCAAAACCAAGAATCTGACTTCTAAAGAATTTATCCGGTATCTGAACTAAGATTCCCGCGCCATCGCCTGAATTATCTTCTGCGCCAGTTCCACCACGATGCTCGAGATGGATTAATATGTTAAGCGCGTCTTTAATGGTCTGATGAGTTCTTATGCCTTTGATTTGGGCAATAGCTCCGATACCACATGCATCATGTTCATAGCTAGGATCATATAAGCCTACTCTTTCTTCTCTATTCATTTGCGTTACCCCCTCTTCTCGTGGAATATTTTTCTATTATTTGATGGGCGACCTCACTTTTTGAAAGGCGGTAATCCATCGCTGTTTTGAGTATTTGTTTATGAGCGTCCCCTTCGCTCAGTTTTTCGTATTTCATCAAAAGAAGCTTTGCTTCATTCGTAATTCGTATCTCTTCCATCTTATCCTTCAATGTCATGCTTGATGGAGATTTAAGCTTGGATAATTCCATTTTGGTTTTAGATGATGTGAGCATCCGCAACGCTTGAATGAATAACTCGGTCGGAGTTGGTTTTGATAGAGTTAGAATTCCGTATTCATGCGTCTTGTCATATGTTTCCTCATACTCGCTATCTCTAGTCAGGATGATGATTCCCGTTCCGCATTCCTCGTGAGTGTCTATAGCAAACTCGATTGGATTATCATGGCCAACAGGCGATGATATGATCATGAAATCGAATGTCCTTTCCACCACCAAACGTTTCGCCTGAGGAATGGAGGATGCAACAACGGGGTTAGAAAGATTCGTGCTAACGATGATCTTTGCTAGCGCGGCCGCCATGCGATCGCTACTAGATACGACCAATATCTTGTAGGCGTGTTCTTTTAGCTGCATGTTTTCCTCCTTTCTCTTCTGACGTTATTCAAGTTTTATTTTGTGTATTCGGCGATTACCTCATTTGGAAACAATTCTTTGACAATCGAGGATTTGCTCGTGATCTTTTTCGCTTTCTCTAAAGACGTTGCTTTAGCTTTATTTGATGTGGTTTTTGCAGCAATTGCCCCGATAATTGCGGCAATTACAAAATAGAAATTAGCATTTGATGAGATTCTTGTTACTTTAATTTCAGATGCTGATTTGGCCACATTCTTGTCCTCGTCATAATCCGGATAAAGATATGGCGTGTTATTCAAGAAGAGATAAACTTCATCTAGGTTTTTCTTTAAAGCGGCGTAATACTCATCTATCAAAGATGGGTCAGCGGTGATTGTGATCGTGTTTTTAGATACTGGTCCCCCTTCTATTGGATAATGCTCAAAGTTTGCGGATAATCCATTCTTGCTTGAGACGTTTTTGACAACCCCTTCGAATGTGATTGAGCGCTCGGCAGCGACTAGTGGGGAGGCGCTTGATAGGGTGATTCTATTCTGGCCAGGCCCACATGAATGATGAGAGCCGGAGGTCTCGATATCCATCGCGCTTAAATATAGGCAAACCTCTCGTCTGATGTTTTCGCCTTTATCTAAAGGCGCTACATCCATAAATCCGGCATCGTCATATGGGATTGTTGTTTCATACCCCTCTTCGTCTAGCTTAAAGAGGTAAAACTCAAACTCTGTTTTAATTTTTATGCTTGATGCAGTATCTGGATATTTGGATATGACTTTCTGGAGGATATCTCTAGGGGACGTTGCAATTGTTTTTCCTTCTACATCGGTGATGTTTGAGAACATTCTCACGACTCTTCCCTGAGATGGTCTCCAAGCAAGAACGGATATTGTTGATGGATCCGGGTGCAATACTATTTTTGAATAATCCTCATAACCGCATAGGCAAGAAGCATCAATCTCAAGACCTTTTTCAAAAACTTCCTCAAGCATGTTTGGCATTATTGAGATGTTTTTCTCTTTTCCAAATAAATCGCAAAAAGCGAGGCGAATAAACTTAACGTCCTCTTCCTCGATATACTGGATTACATCCTCTTTGCTGTAACTCATATGCCAACCTCCTACAAAAAATAAAAAGGCATCCCACTAGTATCTGATGATTACATAGATCAAATAGGTGAACGCCTTTGTTCCACGGCATAATATCATTACTACATAATATGTAAATGAAAATCTTACATCTTTGCGTTTTTTATTATTTATAGATTAAATAATGCTTCTATTTGCGTTGTTTTTGAAAGCGTTTTTATTGATATTGCAATTGACATTAACGGTTTGAGCCCTAGACTTTTGGCATCGGAAAGGCAATGAGGCCTGGTTGTAAATAAGCAGCCGGTCTCGTTGCCTCTTTTTTATTTAAAGGAGAGCATTATGACAAATCTAGAAATTACGTCTCTAGTTTCCGAAACAGCGTTCGCGATCTGGTTCCTGATAGGTGCCGCATTAGTCTTCTTCATGCAAGCGGGATTCGCGATGGTCGAAACAGGATTCACTAGAGCGAAAAACGCAGGCAACATCATCATGAAGAACCTCATGGACTTCTGCATTGGCACTGTTGCATTCATTTTCCTTGGTGCAGGCCTTATGTTAGGCGAAGACGCATTAGGGGGATTCGTCGGTATACCAACTCTTGACATCTTTACGAATTTCAAGAATTTTGACTGGTCAAACTTCGTATTCAACCTCGTCTTCTGCGCAACAGCAGCAACGATCGTTTCAGGAGCTATGGCCGAAAGAACAAAATTCCTTTCTTATTGCATTTATTCCTTCGTTATCAGCTTTGTTGTTTATCCAATTGAAGCTCATTGGGTCTGGGGCGGAGGTTGGCTCGCACAGATGGGCTTTATCGATTTCGCAGGATCTGCAGCAATTCACTCAGTCGGAGGCATTGTCGCTTTAATCGGCGCCATCATGGAAGGTGCACGTCTTGGCAAATACACAAGGGATTCATCCGGCAAGGTCACTAAAGTAAACGCAATCCAGGGCCACTCAATCACATTAGGCGCACTCGGTTGTTTCATCCTTTGGTTTGGATGGTATGGCTTCAATGGAGCTACAGCTAAGAATTTAACCCAGCTCGGAATGATATTTGCAACTACGACAATCGCTCCAGCCGTTGCAACAGTCGCAACACTCATTTACACCTGGTTCAAGAATGGCAAACCTGATGTATCTATGTGCTTAAACGCAGGTCTAGCTGGCTTAGTTGCAATTACAGCTGGCTGCTCAAATGTCGATTGCTTTGGCGCAATAATCATCGGTGCTGTCGCTGGCATATTGGTCGTTGTAGTTGTTGAGTTCTTAGATCTTAAATTACATATTGATGACCCTGTTGGTGCGTGTGGCGTTCATTTGGCAAACGGCATCTGGGGCACTATCGCAGCAGGCTTATTCTCAACATCCACCGCTATTGTCGGCGTCGCAGAAGATGGATCAGCCGTATTTGCTGTTGACGGTCCAATATATGCATTAATTCACGGAACTTCATTTGTTGACGGCTTAAAGGTTTTAGGAGTCCAGTTCCTTGGCGAAATCGCAATCTTAGTTTGGGCAGGCGTAACAATGTTCGGCGTTTTCTGGGTCTTAAAGAAAACAATCGGATTAAGAGCATCCAGAGAAGAAGAGATCAAGGGTCTCGACATCACAGAGCATGGTCTTCCATCAGCATATGCTGACTTCCTTCCGGCGGTTGAACATCTTGATTATGGAGATGCTGTTGCAGTTACTGGAGAAACACCTATTGCAGAGGCGATTGAAGTCAAGAACGTTGAACCAACCGACACGATCAAGGAAGGTGATGTCGTCATCACGAAAGTTGAGATTATCTGTAAGGAAAGAATGCTAGAGACTCTCAAGTCTTCATTAATGGAAATCGGCATTACAGGTATGACTGTATCCCATGTTATGGGATGCGGAATCCAGAAGGGTGCTCCAGAGTACTATCGTGGCGTTAAGGTTGAGCCAACATTATTGCCAAAAGTTCAGGTTGATGTCGTCGTATCTACAGTTCCAGTATCGCTACTTGTTGATACGGCTAGAAAAGCTTTATACACAGGGCACGTAGGTGATGGAAAGATATTCATTTACCGCTGTCTCGATGTCATAAAAGTAAGGACCGGAGAGACTGGCGTGCTAGCCTTGACGGACGAAACGGTTTAAGTGATTGTGCCTAGGTCGAAACTTAGGCACTTTCCATATTTATAGAAAGGAGTAATTATGTGTTCAATTATGGGTTACATTGGGCCTCTTTCATTGGATGAGTTCCAGAAAGGGTTCGATGAGACAATTTCTCGTGGACCTGATATGTCTAGAATCGTTGAAATCGAGAATGGTTATTTAGGTTTCCACCGCTTATCAATCATGGGTTTATCGCCTTCGGGTATGCAGCCTTTTAATATGAACAATAATTACCTTATCTGTAATGGAGAAATATACGGTTTTAGAAAACTGAAAGAAGGACTAATCTCAAAGGGATACAGTTTTGTAAGTGAGTCCGATTGCGAAATCCTTCTCCCTTTATATGAGGAATACGGGGTAGAGATGTTCAAGATGCTTGATGCTGAATATGCCTTAATCATCTATGACGCTTCATTAAAATCATTTATAGCCGCTAGAGATCCGATCGGAATTAGGCCCCTATATTATGGATATGACAAATGGGGCAATATCGCATTTGCCTCTGAGCCAAAGAACCTGATACCGCTTGTTGAAAAGATACTTCCATTCCCTCCTGGACGCTATTACAAAGATGGTGAGTTCCATTGTTATAAAGATGTGACGGAAGTGAGCGAATACAATACGGATAATCTTGAAAAAACATGCAAAAATATCCACGATTTGCTAATAAAAGGCGTTGAAAAGAGATTAGATGCTGACGCTCCATTAGGTTTCTTATTGTCCGGAGGATTAGATTCTTCTTTGGTATGCGCTATTTCACAAAAGTTGTTAAATAAGCCAATCAAGACTTATGCGATTGGCATGTCTACTGATGCCATTGACTTAAAGTATGCTAAGAAGGTCGCAGACTTTATAGGTTCTGATCATCATGAAATAATCATGACCAAAGAAGACGTTTTAGAGTCACTGGATTTTGTGATCAAGACATTGGCTACGTATGACATCACGACTATCCGAGCTTCAATGGGCATGTATCTAATATGCAAAGCCATCCATGAGCAAAGCGATGTCAGAGTGATTTTAACAGGAGAAATATCGGATGAGTTATTCGGATACAAGTACACAGACTTCGCTCCAAATCCTAAAGAATTCCAGATGGAGGCAATTAAACGTATTCGTGAGATACACATGTATGATGTTTTGCGCGCAGATCGCTGCATCTCAGTCAACTCTTTAGAAGCTAGAGTCCCGTTTGGCGATTTAGAGTTCGTTAAATATGTAATGGCAATAGACCCTAAGTTAAAGATGAACTCATATGGCATCGGCAAATATTTGTTAAGGCATGCGTTTGAGGCTGATGACATTCTTCCAAAAGAAATACTTATGAGAGATAAGGCGGCGTTCTCTGATGCAGTAGGCCATTCTATGGTCGACCACTTAAAGGGGTTCGCTGGAACATGTTATTCGGATGAAGAATACGAAGCGAAAAGAGTTGCATATAAACACGCAACGCCATTCACGAAAGAGTCGCTTTTATATAGAGAAATATTTGAGAAATACTATCCAGGTCAAGCAGAAATGATTGTCGATTTCTGGATGCCAAACAAGAGATGGGATGGCTGTAATGTAAACGATCCCTCTGCTAGGGTTCTATCAAACTACGGAAACTCCGGAAAATAAAAGAATAATAAAACCCCATATGGGGTTTTTCTTATAAGATTGAAAAGTTTTTGGTAAAAAATCAGGAAAACTCCTCTATTTATTAGTGGAGGGCATGTTCATGAAATGCTCCCAAACAGCCGCTCCAGGCCTCATGGGCAAGGAAAGGAGGAGGCGTGATGTCGGATGCGGTAATCATCCTGATCATCGTGCTCCTGATACTAGCTGAGCTAGGGAACAAAAAGAAGTAGGACGAATCCTACCTCTGAGTTCCCACGCTCAGTCGTAGTATAGACCTATCCTTCCCTCATGGCAAGTGGGAGCGGGAAGGGCCGGCCTTGCAGCGCTGCAGGGCCGGTTTTTTGATTAAAAAGCCCTCAGATAACTGGGGGCTAGGCAATTGTCTACTTATATCTCTTTTTATATAACTCAATCTGCATCATGACGTTCTTTGGCGATGTGCCACCATAAGAATTTCTCTTGTTTAGACATGTTGTTAATGAAATCGCTTCATAAACATCATCCTCTATTAGTGGTGAGAACGCTTTGAATTCTGTTAGATTCATCTTCTCAAGAATCGTGTTGTTCTTAATGCAGTCACCGACAAGAGACCCTGAGACTTTATAAGCTTCTCTAAATGGTAGGCCTTTTGAGACGAGATAGTCCGCTAAATCCGTTGCGTTGATGAACCCTTTTTGGGCCGCTAGAAGCATGTTATCTTCGAATACCTTCATCGTATCAATCATAGGTGTCATAACCTTTAAACAGGCTTCTAGAGTGTCAATCGCGTCAAACATAGCTTCCTTGTCCTCTTGCATATCTTTGTTATAAGCAAGTGGGAGACCTTTTAAGGTCACGAGGAGAGAGATTAAATCTCCATACACTCTTCCGGTCTTTCCTCTTATGAGTTCAGCCATATCTGAATTCTTCTTTTGAGGCATTATTGATGAACCGGTTGTGAATTCATCCGAGAACTCAATGAACTTGAATTCCCAAGATGAGTAGATGATGAACTCCTCTGACATTCTTGAAAGATGCATCATGATGAGAGAGGCGTCAGCAAGGAACTCGACGACAAAGTCACGGTCAGATACGGCATCAAGCGAGTTAACACTCACTTTGTCGAGTCCTAAAAGTTCGGCCTCATAGAATCTATCGGTGTCATAAGTTGTTCCTGCCAGAGCACACGCTCCAATAGGAGATACCCCTACTCTCTTCTTTAAATCATCCAGTCTATCAATGTCCCTATCTAGCATTGCAACATATGCAAGAAGCAAGTGAGCAAATGATATTGGTTGGGCTCTTTGTAGGTGGGTGTAGCCAGGCATGATCGTTGAAACGTGATTTTCCGCCTTTTTTACAAGAGATTTGATGAGTTTCTTAAGGCTATGCTTTATTAGTTTTATCTTCTTAAGCAGATGAAGCCTTGTATCTAAAGCCACCTGGTCGTTTCTCGATCTGGCGGTGTGAAGTTTCTTTCCCGCCTCCCCGATTCTCTTAGTGAGCTCGCTTTCGATGAACATGTGGATGTCTTCCGCGCTCATATCAATCTTGATGCTGTTGGTAAAGATGTCATCTTTTATTGAAATGAGTCCGTTAACAATTTCTTCTTTCTCTTCCTCGGAGATGATTCCCTGGTGAGCGAGCATCATCGCGTGGGCGATTGAGCCTTCTATATCCTCACTATAAAGCCGGGAATCAAATGTGATGGACGAGTTGAAAGAGTCCGCTATTTCGGATGTTGCTCCTTTAGTTCTTCCGCTCCAAAGCTTTTCCATAACTATTTATTCTTCTTCAACATTGCGGCCACTTGAATTGGCAAGCCAAAAAGGTTGATGAATCCTTCTGAGTCGGCTTGATTGTAGACATGGTCTTCTGAGAATGTCGCGATTTCTTCGCTGTATAAAGAATTTGGCGACCAGACTCCAGCTTTGATGATATTGCCTTTGTAGAGTTTAAGTTTAACGAGACCTGTAACCGCTTCTTGAGTCTTATCTACAAATGCGCTTAAGGCCTCTCTAAGAGGCGTGAACCACTGGCCGTTATATACGAGTTCACCAAAGGTGATTGATAGTTTTGCCTTCTCATGCATCGTCATCTTATCAAGGGTGATTGTTTCTAAATAATCGTGAGCGTAATAAAGGATCTCTCCACCCGGGGTTTCATAAACGCCACGGGACTTCATGCCGACAAGTCTATTCTCAACGATGTCGAGTAATCCGATGCCGTTTTCTCCGCCAACTTTATTTAGGGCATAGATGATTTCTTTTGAGGACATCTTCATCCCGTTGAATGCGATTGGTGTGCCTTTATCGAACTCGATTGTGATATATGTTGGGGTGTCTGGGGCCTGGATTGGAGAGACGCCCAATTCAAGGAACCCTTCTTTCTCGTACTGTGGTTCAGATCCTGGATCTTCAAGGTCAAGTCCCTCGTGTGACAAGTGCCAAAGATTCTTGTCTTTGGAATAGTTTGTCTCACGGTTGATTTTTAATGGGATGTTATGAGCTTCTGCATATTCAATCTCCTCTTCTCTAGACTTGATTGACCATTCTCTCCATGGAGCGATGATTTTCATGTCTGGGGCAACTGACTTAATGGCGAGTTCAAATCTTACCTGGTCATTGCCTTTGCCAGTGCAGCCATGGCATATTGCATCCGCTCCTTCTTTTAGGGCAATCTCCGCAATTCTCTTGCCGATTACAGGTCTAGCAAATGATGTTCCAAGGAGATATTCCTCGTATTTTGCCCCTGCTTTCATGGTTGGAATAACATAATCATCGACGAATTCATCGGTTAAATCTTCGATGTATAGTTTTGACGCTCCTGTCTTTATGGCTTTTTCTTCTAGGCCATCTAACTCCGTTCCTTGACCTACATTTCCGGAGACGCAAACGACTTCACAGTTGTTGTAGTTCTCTTTTAGCCAGGGGATGATGATGGATGTATCAAGGCCGCCAGAGTAAGCTAAAACGACCTTCTTAATGGAATTCTTATCTTTTATCATGGATTGATCCTCGTATTGTTTATAAAACTTTTGACAAGAAGTCTTTCAATCTAACGCTTTGAGGGTTAGCGAAAACTTCTTTTGGGTTGCCCTCTTCTTCGATGATGCCCTCATTGAAGAAAACGACTTTGTTTGCGACTTCTTTAGCGAAGCCCATTTCGTGTGTGACGATGACCATTGTCATTCCGGATTGGGCGAGTTCTTTGATGAGCTGGAGGACTTCTCCAACCATCTCTGGATCAAGTGCGGAAGTTGGTTCATCGAATAATATGACTTTAGGGTCCATTGCAAGGGCTCTAACGATTGCGATTCTCTGTTTCTGTCCGCCAGACAGAGTAGATGGGTAAGCGTTAGCCTTATCTACTAAACCGATTCTTTCAAGGAGGGTCATCGCTTTAGTTTTAGCTTCTTCAACAATTGCCTTCTTGGACGCCTTCTTGTTCTTTTTTAAAGCTGCGTTGATTGGACCTAGTGTAATGTTTTCAAGAACCGTCTTGTTCTCAAAGAGATTAAAGTGCTGGAACACCATTCCCATGTTTCGTCTATGTTCATTGATGTCGATTCTCACATCAGCGATGTTGACGTTGTCGAAGATGATGACGCTTCCATCATCTGGATCTTCTAAACAGTTTAGACAGCGGAGGAATGTTGATTTGCCACAGCCAGAAGGACCGATAACCGCAACAACATCTCCTTTGGAGATATCGATGCTGACGTCCTTAAGAACTTCAAGTTTATTGAACGTCTTCTTTAAGTGCTGAACGCTTAAGATGACTTCGTTATTGGTGTCGTTCATTTTTCTTTAACCTCCTTTCAAGCAACTTGATTCCATACGATATTCCTAATACCAAGATGAGGTACGTAATTGCAAGGAAGATATATGGAACGAAATATTCATATGTTGAATTGGCGATTGAGTCCATTGACTTTGTGAGGTCGATAACCGCAATGAATGAGACAACGGATGTCTCTTTCAAAAGGGTGATAAACTCATTGCCGATTGTTGGAACGATGTTCTTGAACGCCTGAGGGAGAACAATTTTTATCATTGATTCAGAATAGGATAAGCCTACGCATCTTCCGGCTTCCATTTGTCCTGGATCCACTGCATTTACACCTGATCTAATGATTTCAGCCATGTAAGCGCCGGAATTTAAGCCGAACACTATAACCGCCTGAGCAACTGAATTAACCCACCCTAAGCCCATCATTGGGAATAAAGCAAAGTGCACCAAAAGAAGCTGAACTATCATTGGCGTTCCGCGGAGCACTGTGACATAGACGTCGCCGATTCCTTTTAGGATTTTTACCGGCCACTTGTTGGACGGGATGAATTTTACTAAGGCGACAAGAGAACCAATGATGAATCCGATTACCAGGCCCAATACCGCGATGATTGCGGTATTTTGAAGGCCGATAAGGTAATCTACATAGCCGCCACCTTGAGAAAACTTACTCCAGAATATCTCAAAGTTGGACATACTTATTTATTAAATGCTTCAACGATCATCTTGGATGGCTGCTCATCAAGGATAACTGCATTGATTGCGCCGTTCTTGAGATCTGTCATTGCTAGAGCGCCTGTCTTGTATCCTTTTGTTGTGAGGTTCTTGAAACCATCATAGCCAAAATCTTCATCTCCAGCTGTATACATGTAGCCTGTTGTGCCGTTCTGAGTGCCAACAACATAGTCTTTTCCTTTGGATTTGAGGATATTTTCAACATCTTCTGGAGTTTTGCACTCATCAAATGTCGTGTCACCTTCTTTAACTGTGATGACCTGTGCTGAGTTGTAATATGGGTCTGCAAAGTCGACCTGTTCTTTTCTAGTTTCTGTAACGGTCATACCCGCCATTGCAATATCGTAGTCTCCAGCCTTAACGCCTGGGATTAATGAGCTGAACTCTGTATCAACGATATATAAAGTCTTATTAAATTTAGTTGCGAGCACACTGGCGATCTTCATATCTATGCCAGTGAACTTATCGCCGTTTTTATATTCGAAAGGCGGGAAGTAAGCATTTGTTCCAACGACGAAATAGGTTGGATCATTTGCTTTAGGAGTTGCAACGTTTGGGTTTGAATACTCGAACGTTGCTGTGCCGTCGAAGAATGAGTTGATGATGCCATCTAATCCTTCGGCAGATTTGTCCGCTTTCAACTCTGCCATAACTTTGTTAACTTCGGCGACGAGTGAAGAGCCTTTCTGAATAGCGAAAGCGTATTCCTCTTCTGTTAATGCGATCGATTTAACGCTGAGTTTGGTCTGCTTTCCGCAAGCACCAAGTGCTAATGTGCCCATCATGCAAAGTGAGAGGGTGACTGTCTTTGTAAGTTTCATTTTAGTACCTCCTTAATTATTTCTATGACTACTGAAACTTTGTAGTTCGGGAGGTTCTATAAAACAAAACGTCCCTAAGCTACTTAGCCTAAGGACGTTACTTTAATAACGTGGTGCCACCTTAGTTTGCAACAGCCTCACGGCAATTGCCTTTCCGGGTCAGTTAGTAACCCAAAGTCGCTATAACGTGCGAACACGGAGTTCCCTACTAATTTCAGGAATCAGCTCCAGGACGCGTTCCCAATCGCCTCAGACACCGCCCTCTCACCATCAGCGGCTCGCTCAAGTCTTACTCGAAAGGTACTATTTCCCTTCAATGCTATGTGGCCATATTACACACGTTTATCAAAATGCCAACAATTATTTTCATTTTTTCCTAATTATTTTTTCTGTATGCGTTTTCACGGCAAAAACCCATTATTCTTCACTACAAGTAGTGTTTCAAAAATCGGATAAAGTGATTTTTTTGTCGAAATATAGAGACTCACTTGTTGTGGATTGGATGCCACTAAACGCACATGCAGTATAGTTACATTTTCGGTCTAAATGTGCGAATTAATGAATTTTATACATTAATTCTTCCTATTAGGGTTTCAATGTTTCAAAATATGTCAGTATGAAAATTACGAAATTTCTCGTCGCAAAGGTGATTTTAACAGTATCTTATCTCGTCTCTGGCGGCGTTTTACTTTTCGAATCATGTCTAAACGGGCCTTCCTCTGCAAATAAATCAAACGCGGTTGGTGGCACGATTGCCGATATCATCAACGGAATGGGTGGAGACCAGACGGTTGAGGTCTTGCCTACTTCTTTAAAAATTGATTCCAAGATCTCTGAAGCAAAAGTTGGAGAGTTTTTGACTCTGACAACCACCACTCTTCCGGAAGACGCAACATATCAATCAGTTGACTTCACAAGCAGTGACACAAGCGTTGCTACAGTTACCTCTGGCGGATATGTCTCCTTCATCAAAGCTGGTAGCGTGACTATCACCGCCAACAACATCAATTACCCTGAAATCAAAGATACGATGACGGTGAACGTTTCGAATATTGAGGTTGAGTCTATCACCTCCACAATTAACGCCCCACTAAATGACGGGGTTTACACTTTAACTGTCGGATCAAGTTATAGCGTCACCAATGTAATTACGCCAGACAATGCAACGATCAAGACGGTTACTTATGAAATGGACGAGAATCCTTATCTTGTATTAAGTTCCAATGGCAGGTTGACACCAAAAGAATCCAGCGATGGTTCAATTATCGAAATTAAAGTTAATTGTGGTTCCATCTCATCTTCACTTAAGGTAATGACTGAAGTATATAAGGTGGAAGAAATTCCTTTAACCGCAATAAACACATCGACAAGTTCAACGAGTATATATGTAACCCAATCTTGGACGCCTTCATTTACGTTCACCCCAGCAAACGCAACTGATAGAAGTTATACATTATCAACAAGCGATTCTAGCGTGGCCTCAATCTCCGGAAAATCGGTGAAGGGCGTTAAAGCCGGCACCGCAACAATCACGGCAACTTCAACTAAATACCCAGACGTTAAAGCAATCATCAACGTCACGGTCAACGCTCAGCCTGCGGTAACCGATTTCACAACCACCACTTCGCTCACAATGACCGAAGGAACAACTAGAACAATCAGCGTTTCAAATATCAAGCCAGCTTACGCAAACGCATCATCAAAAACATACTCAAGCGACAATAACTCAGTTGCTAAAGTATCTACTGCCGGAAAGATTACAGCAGTTGCCCCAGGCACCGCCCACATCACAGTAAAGGTCGGTTCTATAAGCAAGGTCGTTACGGTAACTGTAGTTGCAAAGCCTGCTCCAGAAGTCGATAAAACAACCGATTTCTTAATTGAAAACGCGGCAAATCCTGTTGTTTTCGCAGGAAAGAGCATTAATATTGCATCTTTCTATAAGGTATCAGGATTCTTATCTGGTGATGCTTCATATAATCCTCCTAACAAATCAATAACCTATTCGCTTGCTGATCCATCATTAGGAACAATATCCGGTTCCAGCCTTACTCCTAAATGCGTTGGAGAATTCACCATCTACATCACCCACACTGCATCCGGCATCACAAAAGAAGTCACAATGCTCGCTTTAGATGACTTCATGGTTGATGGTTCTAAAGAAAACTCATCTAAGAACATCAAGTTCTCTGAAGTCTTTGAGTTTGAAGTTGGAAAAACAGATGACGATTTCATTAGAATCGATAGCGACTCAGCTGCTGAGTCATGGGAAGTAAAAAACAGCGATAGCAGCATCATCACCGTTAAGGATAACGGCGGCAAGTATTCAGTCACTGGCGTTGGCGAAGGAAGTTCCACAATCACCGTCGTCCCACGTTATGGAACTAACGTCTATGAAGAAATGAGCAAGACCATACATGTCAACGTCGCGCATGTCAGAACAACAAAGTTTGAAGCATCCATGACGAGAACCAGATTCAACGGAGACGTTGTTGATATAAACCCTGACCTAGAGAACAACTGCTACATCAACGATAAGTTAACGTTGACCACATCAATTGATGATGGTGTAACTCTATCGAATATAGTGTATTCATCTAGCGATAAAGATGTCATTGCGATAAACAACAACGGACAGATGTGGATCAATGGCATTGGAAAAGTAACAATCACCGCAACAGAAGCCATAACAAATAGAACTCAGGAGTTCCGCCTTAATATCCAGAACAGAATATCTCTTGTTGAAGACAATCCGTTCTCCGTTTCCGGCGTTGAAGCTTCATACGATGAGAAAACAGGCTTATATTCAATTGAAAACGGACATGTCGGAAAAGTTACGCTTAACTTCGCAGAAGGCACCACTTATAAGACGGTCAGATGGACAACAAGCGATGAAGAAATCGCAACAATGGGTGGAGACGGCACAATTTCCCCACTAAAAGCGGGTAAAATCACGTTAACAGCTACAGTTGATGACGGATATTCAACAGAGAAAGTCGTTGTTACTGTAAAACTGAAAATCAACAAACAGCCTGTCATTAAGGACTTGCAGCAGTTCTTCTTGTTTGTAAGAAAAGCACTTGGCCACTTCGGCGCATTCCTCGTATTCGGCGTATTCTCTGCATTGACCTATATGATGTGGTTCAGAGGTAAACACTGGTTCTGGTCAACACCATTGACAGTCATCCAAGGATTCGGCCTTGCAGGATTAACCGAATTCATCCAGTTACACGTTCCAGGGCGTGCAGGATTGTTCTCGGATGTAATAATCGATACATCAGGTTGTGTTCTTGGCATATTCGTCACGGGCGTGTTAATAATATTGATTACGCTCCTCAGTTGGCGGAGAAAGAAAAAGAAAAAAATCGACTAGTCACTTTATCGCTAGTCGATTTTCTTTACTCAGCAATTAATACAATCGATGAGATTAAAGGCCTTGCATTGGCTAATCCCACCAGGTTCAGTTGCTCAGATGGTTCATTGAGGTCAACGCTATATTCTACATACCTGATGTCTGGTTCAGTCGTAGATGTTGATGACTCGGTATTGATAAGTGTTTTTCCATTCACAGTAAGACCCATTGCGTCTATATACCACTTCTGATCTTCATAATGTTTCTTTGCGTATGGTTTGGCCATTACAGAGATAGACTTGATTTTAACGTCAAACGTGAGATTCATTTCCCCTTCAACCGAAGCTGAAGAGAACCTAACTCCGCCTAGGTCAGCGTATATCTTATTGACGGTCATCGTTCTTAAATGCTCGCCAAAACAGGCCTTAATTTGATCGAAAACCTGGGAGTTGGTGGATAAATCAATAGCTTCTTTATCTAAAGGAAACGCGACATTTATCGTCTTTGAGCCATCTGGAACGTTGTGATTTTCAGATGTTTTAGCATCCGATGTCTTTATCTCTGATTCTTGTTTAGAATCCTCGCTACTCAAGGCGCTCTCTACATCGCGTGAAGTTCTAGTTCCTATAGGATGAGTGCCTGAGGATGTGTCTGGGGTGACCACCACTTTACCACATGATGCAAGCGCCAAAACTGACGCTATTATGAATATGGTTTTGATATTCATTATTTAATTGCCTTCCCGTCCTCAAACGCTTTTCCAACAGGCTCGCCTAATGCGATATAGAAATGGTGAACAGAATCATAAATTATTGGGTTGACCTTCCTAACATCTGGCAATCCATCTTCACCCAGGAACTTTTCATCGATTGAGACATTAACGATTGAGCCGATTAACGTTCCGTTCTCAAAAGAATCAACGACGCATTCAAGAGTCATAGGTAATTCATTGATGATTGGAGCATTAACAAATTCTGATTTACTTGTAGTCCAACCACATCTTGCTACTTTGTCCTGAACTTTAGAGCCAGATACGATTCCGACATAATCGCATTCCTTGACATTTGCGGCATCAGCAAAGCTGACTGTGAACGCTTTTGTTCTTTCAAAATTCTCTGTTGTCTTGTGTTCTCCGAGTGAGACTGTGATTTTGTTGTAATCATAGATTCCACCCCATGCAGCATTCATCGCATTGGCGGTTCCATCCTCATTATATGTTGCAAGAATTAATACAGGCATTGGGTATAACCATGTCTTTGGTCCAAAGTTTTTACGCATAATATTCTCCTTTTATTATTAATAATATATTAGTTCATTTGAGCACCTTGCGGTAAAGAAACAAGCAAACACATTTATTTGTCATTAATTGAGCCACAAATGCCTGTTTCATATAAAAAGAGGAGCGTTGATTCTCCTCTAATGCTTATTTGTATAGATAAATACCAACAGATGGGGCTTTGTTATATCCGCACCATGATTCTTTATAGTATTCAAGCCATGCTTGTTCTCCTTTAAAGACGCATGCGCCAGTTTGATCAATAGTAATCTCCCACAACTCGGATGTTGTTGTATATGATGAAGGCTTGCCCCAACAGATGCTGTAATGGGTTCCGTCAACGTAGTTATTGAGATATCCAGCTGTTTCATGATGGATTTTGTATTTGCCATCTGCCTGTTTCTGCAAATCGAACATGCCTAAGCTTGTTGAATCGCATGTCATTTTAGATTTATCGCTGGAGAGGGTTGTTTGGACACCTGTGATATACCAAGGGAGCGAATCGCTCTTAGGAAGTGAGGTTAGTGCCATCCATGGGCCGGTAGTTGCAGCCGATGAGACAATGGCGACTTTAGCGTTTTCGATATCCGCAAGAGCTTTGACTAAGTTATATTCTTTGGCCGGTTCAGTTGGTGTATCTTCTCCTCCACCTACTGTTCCAGTTGGAGATGAATTCCTAACTCCGTTTGCATCCCAGATATAATCTGCATATTCAGGATGATCAACGAATGGGTTTCTTCCATATCCATTTTCTGAAAGATATTCATTGATCTGCTTTTCAATTGCGGTTGGCGCATAAGCTGCATTCCATTTGAGGAGTGTCTTTAATGTACCCATCGTCTTAAGAGATGTAGCGTCGCCAGGGTTATTTGATAATTCAAATCCTTTTGCGGTGTGATATGCGGTTGCACAGTAAAGGATTACACGGGCGGATTCACCACGGGCTGCCTCAAATCCGCAAGAGGCTGGATCCCACTCACTTGATTTTTCGTTTCCATAGAACTTGTTTCCGCGTGAGCTGTTTTCACTTGAAAGTGTTGGTCTAATGATGAATGGATCTGCTCCAGGCCCTGATTCACCTGTGCCACGGGAGTTAGGCCATGTATGTTCTCTATTGCACTGGCTTTGTGTCGCCGTTAATGACTGATCGTGATAGAAAGGGACAAATGTTGATGAACCGGCTGGGTAGGCAGCTGCCTTAGCGCCTAAGCTTAAGCAATTGCTATATGTAGTAGTTTTTGTTCTCTTAGAAGTGATTAATCTCTCTAGTGTGCTTCTAAAGTTGTTTCCATACTCATTGAAATTAACATTCCATTTAGAATCTACAGGGATATCAATTGAGGTTCCACCACCATTTGAGGTGACAACTGTGCTAGTTTTTGTTTCCGATGTCTTGTTTTCGGAGGTTTTAGTTTCAGATGTCTTGGTCTCTGATGTTGCACTATCTTCTGATGTTGTAACAACAGACGTAACCGGCTGAACATCGGTTCTGTCTCCAGGGCCGTGTGGGCCTTTGCCGCCAGATGATTCGGTGGTTTCAACTCCAGGTGCGCATGCAGCCACGAGAAGTGCGCAGTTCATGAGCATCAATGTTAATAATCTATTCTTCATAAGAAACTCCCTTTTGAAGTAACACATTATTATCGTTATGTGCGTGCGCTAATGCAAATAAAAAAGCCAATCCATTTTAAGATGAGGTTGCCATACAAATCTTTGATGATAGATATAAAAAAATCCCCGGTTTCCCGAGGATTGTTTTCGTGTCTGGGGCGGTTAACGAGACTTGAACTCGCGAGTGACCGGTTCACAGCCGGTTGTGTTAACCACTTCACCATAACCGCCAGGCGCTAAAGTATTATAGTTAATGGATATACTTTTGGCAAAGACTAATTTACTTATTTAGTAACTCTTTTACATATTGCCAGACCGGAAGTTCTCTAGTCTTCACAATTTTTGAAAGCATAGTGTTTGGTGTTGATTCGTATTTTTCGATTATTTCATCTATTGGCAAGAAGAGAGTTTCAGCAATTAAAGTGTCACCCTCGCTTGCGAAATGCGTTCCTGTTGATGATGACTTAGCTTTGCAAAGGAAGTAATAATTAACGTTTTTTCTAGCTAAGCAGTTATAAAAATCGGTTACTTTTCCAAGGAATTCTACAACCTCAACTTCATATCCCGTCTCTTCATAACATTCGCGAATTACGGCGATTTCTGGAGTTTCTCCCTCATCGACACCACCACCGGGAGTTTCAAAATAGTTCCTATCTCCGAACTTATCGAAACCATGTAATCGGTGAATGGCAAAATGACCGTCACCATCCATCAAAATGGCGCGTGCAACATCTCTAGTCTCTTTTAGTCCTATATAAGGAAATTGATCGTCTTCGAAATAAAGGTCAAGTGGCATGAGGTAATTATATTACACAATCACGCCTTCGAGTCCTTCAAATGAATCATATTTCGTTTTGTCGTTCAGTACGTACATCTTTTCAAAGTAAAACTGTCCGTCTCTAAAACATGACACTCCAACAATTCTGAACATGTCGTTGATGAAGTAAAGTTTAACAAAATGAAGCTTATTTCTTTCTTCATCAAAGAAGACAATGTCCGGCTTTTGAATGATGAATGATGCCTCATGAACTTTAGCGAGGTAGCCACTAGGATCTGTCGCTGCTATAACATCCAGTTCTTTTTCCAAAATGTAGATTTTGTCTTTATCTCCAAAATCCACTCCAATTTTGCGTTGAAGGTCCTTGGTTACCTTGCCTAATTTTACGGTTTCTGTAGTGCTCATAAAAAATATCTCCTTACTAATAAATAGAGGAGTTATTCAAGTTTTTTCCCAAAAAGTTATAATATTGGTATGCAAAAGTACGATAAAAGAGAAAAAATCTCCTATACATTAGGAACAACACTCACATTTGAGCTATTACTCAGAAAGCCAGAATGCGCCACAAAGATCTACATTTCTCCAAAACAAAAAAGAGATGAGACTTATGAAAAACTAGTTAAATTAGCTCGTTCAAACAATGTTAAGGTCATCGAAAACAACGAAAAGATTTTTGGCTTAGCCGATAAAGAAAATGTCATGGTGATCGGGGAGTTCAACAAATTCAGTTGCGAGCTGCCTAATGAAAAATCGCACGTAGTATTAAACAATCCTTCAAACATGGGCAACTTAGGAACGATTGTAAGGGCATCTGCCGCTTTCGATATCGGTGGAATAGCCATCATTAGACCGGCTGCGGATATATTTGACCCAAAGACTATAAGAAGCACGATGGGAGCGATCTTCTCCACTCCATTTAAGTATTACAATTCATATGAAGATTATGCAAAAGAGTTCCCTACGCATAACGCATATCCATTTATGTTAAAAGCGAAAACCACTCTTCCTGAAGTAAAGTTTCAAGAGCCGTGCACATTGGTGTTTGGAAACGAGGCAACAGGTCTTCCCGATGACTTCCTAAATATCGGAACTCCTGTCATCATACCTCAATCTTCTAAAGTCGATTCATTGAATCTAGATAACGCAGTTTCGATAGCCTTATACACTTATACAATTAATAAATAAGGTAGTTTTGCAGATATATTCAATAAGAAAACCCCGGATTTTACAAGATTTCCGGGGTTTTAATATATTTATCTCTTGCTGTTAAGACGATGAGACAAGACTGCTAAGGATGATGCTAGATTAACAGTTTCAACAACGATTCCAGTTGGAGCGTTCAGGTGGCATGGAGCGAAGTTCCAGATAGCAACCGCACCTTTTTCGACGGCCATGTTAAGAGCATCCTGAGCATGATCTGCCGGAACACACAAGACAACAATTTTAGCGCCGAGGGTTGGGAACACAGTTGCGAATTCATCCATGTGATAGATGTGTTTTCCTCCGATATCACGTCCAACTTTATTTGGGCTAACATCGAATCCAGCAACTATAGTTAAACCCATATCATCAAAGTTAGGGTAGTTTAGTAAAGCTGAACCAAGGTGACCGCATCCGACTAAGACTGCATAAGCGGAATCCCTATAGCCAAGGAATGACTCTATTGTCTCGATGAGCTTAGCAACACTTCTGCCCTTCTTAGGACGGCCAGGCTCGCTTGAAATAGCTTGTAAGTCTTTTCTTATCTGCTCTTCGCTATATCCGAGCTCAGCGGCAATTTTTGGTGATGAAATCTCTGTGACCCCATCTTCATATAGTTCTTTGAAGAACTTTAGGTAAATTGGATATCTTTGTAACTGATTCTTAGAAAAAACTTTCATATTATTTGTGCCTCGAATACAAACAATACTACCTAATTTGTCCTTTGTAAATAAATCGGTAACTTTTATCGGTAAAAAATACCAAATCCTAACAAAAGACTATAAACTGCACTCGTAATCAGCGTCTTTGACCGCTTTGACAACATCATTTGGATCGAATGTTCCAACAACTGTAGCTGTTTCTTTGTCTAAAGAGACTTCAACGGCTTTTACCCCTGCTACAGCTTCGATTGCTTTTGTTACGTGTGCAACGCAATGCTTGCACATCATGCCTCCGATTTTAAATGTTAATGTCTTTTCCATAGGTTTATCCTCCTCTTTTTTCATTGACATATATTTTGCTGGTTTCCATAAATTAAGTAGTAGAGCATTGCAAACAACGAATACGCTCGATAAAGACATGGCAGCCGAACCTATCATTGGGTTGATGGTTAGACCAAGTGACGAGAAGGCGCCCGTTGCAATTAATACGCATACACAGTTGTAGAAGAAAGCCCAGAACAAGCCGATCTTAATAGTCCTCATCGTGGCCTTTGATAACGATATGGAGTTAGCAACATCGGCAAGGTCACTATGCATAAGAACGATGTCTGAAGATTCTAAAGCTATATCGGAACCTGAGCCTATAGCAATTCCAACATCCGCACTCGTTAAAGCGATGGCATCGTTTACACCATCACCCACCATTGCAACGTTCCCGTTATTGCTCTTTAAGCTGTTGATAACACTAGCTTTGTCGGCAGGTAAAACCTGGGCAATTACATCAGTGATTCCGACTTCATCAGCTATCACTCTCGCCGTTCTTTCGTTGTCGCCTGTAAGCATAACCGTGTTAATGCCTAGTGAAGTAAGACGTTCGATTGCGAACTTGGACGATTCTTTTATGACATCTTTAACAGCAATAATGCCATGTACAGCTTCCCCTTCAACAACATACAAAACAGTCTTTCCTTGAGCTGAAAGATTAGTTCCTATTTCTAAGGCTTTTGCACTATTTTTAGTATTATTTGCTGCATTTTGATTGCCAATTACAATTGTTTTTTGATTAATGGTACCTTTAATACCTAGGCCATCAATTGAAACGAAGTCACACACCTCAAAATTGGTCGAGGAATGTGAATACCCGACAATTGCGTTTGCAAGAGGATGTTCGCTCTTCTTTTCTAATAAACACGCTTCAGCCAGTAAATCATCAGCAAGAACAATGTAATCAGTAACTGACGGCGTTCCTTCTGTGATTGTTCCTGTTTTATCAAATACAACAGTCTTAATTAAATGAGCTTTCTCAAGTATCTCGGCATTCTTGATCAATAAGCCATTTTGGGCGCCCTTGCCAGAACCGACCATGATGGCGACAGGAGTAGCCAAACCTAATGCGCATGGGCAAGCTATTACTAATACGGTAATCGCGTTATTGAATGCGATTGAAAAAGATTTAGATATAAGCATCCAGACAACTAAAACAATTAAGGAAATAGCAAATATCACAGGAACAAACACAAGCGAGATCTTATCAACAAGTTTAGAAATAGGAGCCTTAGAATTTGAGGCTTCTTCTACAAGTCTGATAATTGTATTAATCGAAGTGTCTTTTCCAACCTTTTCTGCCGAGAGTTTTATATACCCATTTGTGATTATGGTTGACGAAAATACATTATCATTAATTGTCTTTTGGACAGGCATAGATTCGCCGGTTATTGAAGCCTCATCAAAAGAAGCTGTACCATCAATGATAATTCCATCGACTGGAACTCTGTCACCCTTCTTGCAGACGACTACATCGCCCTGAGCCACTTCTTCGACCGGGACAACAATTTCCTTACCATCTTTCAATACAACAGCGTCTTCAGGCGCAAGTTCCATCAAGCCCTCGATTGCTTTTGTCGTCCTCTTTTTTGACAGAGATTCAAGATATTTGCCGAGGCTGACCAGCGTGATGATCATTGAAGCAGACTCAAAAAAGAGATTCATATGCATGGTTTCAATCGTCGCTTCTAGTTGCGTAATGACTTCGGAGGTAGTTGCAGAATTAAGTTTAACTGTTGCAACTCCAACTTGAATCGTGATTACTATTCCATAGACAAGCGCCGCAAAAGCACCGACAGAAATAAGGGAATTCATATTTGGATGAAGCTTTAAAAGCTTCTTAATTCCATCAATGAAATATTCATTAAAATAGATGCCAATAACAGGCAATGTTAAAACAAGCTGAGCAACACAGAACCAAATCGCCGCTTTCATGCCAGTTACAGAAGGGTCCATGAACGCAGGAATTGGCGCGCCCCACATATGCCCCATCGATATGTACATGAGAGCAGACATCAAAACAAAGGCGACTATAAGCTTAACCAATTTATAGTCTTTTTTCTTTTTAGACTCTTTCTTATGCATCGACGCACTGTATCCAGCGTCTTTAACAGCTTTTTCAATCGTTTTGGAGTTAAGAACGGTTTCGTCCCACTCAACATCCATCGAATTTGATAAGAGGTTCACATTGCACGATTTCACGCCTTCTAGTTTAGAGACAGCCTTATTGACATGGGCCTGACAGGCAGCGCATGACATCCCTTGAACATCAAACTTCTCTTTCATCACTGGAACCTCTTAAACATCAAAACAATTTCATCAAGGACTTCGTCGTGGCCTTCTTTAACTTCTCTTTCAACACAGCTATGCAAATGCTTATCTAAAATTACATTAGCCAAAGATTTTATAGATTTATCTATAGCAGATAATTGGATGATGATGTCACCACAATATCTATCTTCTTCTATCATCTTTGAAATACCATTCATCTGGCCAATAATTCTATTGACTCTCGATGTTAAATCCTTTTTATCTTGAGCACTTCTTTTTGTGCTTTTATTAGAATCACAACAACAATCTGACATACGGTTACCTCGACACAAAGATATACCCCCTCCCCGTATATTTCAAGTTATTTGCTATTTGTTTTTGTTGCACATTAAAGTGCAATTAAATTGCCGATTTCAAATTTGATATCTATAATCAAATGGCGCAAATAAGGAGGAAACACAATATGGCAAAAAGAATTGTCCCTATTACATTGCTTACAGGTTATCTCGGCGCTGGCAAGACAACATTGTTGAACCACGTCTTAACAAACCAGGAGGGCCTAAGGGTCGCTGTTATTGTCAATGATATCGGCGAAGTCAATATCGATGCAGATTTGATCGCATCAGGCGGATTAGTAAACGTTACAGACAACAGCTTAGTTCCACTTCAGAACGGCTGTATCTGCTGCACACTTAAAGAGGATTTGATGAAGCAGATCATCAACCTCGCTCAGGATGGCAGATATGACTACATCCTCATTGAGGCATCAGGCATCTGTGAACCAGTACCGATTGTCAATACAATCGAATACATTGCTGGTGTTACAGAACAGAAAGACTTTGGATTCCAGGTCATTCTAGATAACTTAGTGTCAGTCGTCGACGCCGCTAGACTCGTAGATGAATTCGGATCGGGCAGAGACTTAATGAAAGAAGAAATCGATGACGATGATATCGAAAACCTCATCATCCAGCAGGTTGAATTCTGCACAAAGATTGTTGTTAACAAGTGTGACTTAGTCTCTTCTGATGAATTGAAAGAAGTTGAAACCGTCATTAGAGCACTTCAGCCAGAGGCAGAAATCCTTGAGGCTGTAGACGGTAAAGTTGCTTTGGACAAGGTCTTCAACACAGGCTCATTCGATTTCGAAAAAGCCGCTTCATCTCCAGCTTGGATCAAAGGACTTGAGGAAATCGAAGAAGAGGAAGACGAACCAGAGGGTGAAGTACTTGAATACAACATCATGACATTCGTCTATAAGAGAAGAAAACCATTCGACACTGCTTTATTCTACAAGTGGGTCGAGGAAAACTACTCAAAATCCATCATCCGTTCCAAGGGTGTTATCTGGATGAGCGAAAACCGCAAACACATGTTCATGTTTGAGCAGGCTGGCAAACAAAAGAGACTTGGCGATGCTGGCTTATGGGTCTCATGCATGTCACCAAACAAGCAGGCTCAGATTCTCAAGAACAATCCTGATGTCCTAGCGGAATGGGACGAGAAAGTTGGCGATAAGATGAACAAGATCGTCTTTATCGGAAAAGACATGGATAGAAAAGCAATCGAGGACGGACTCGATGCATGCTTATTAGATAAGTAATCCAAACAATTTAAACGCCTCAGAATAACTGAAATAGATGTACTGGGGCGTTTTAATTTTCTATACTTATTGTGCACGCCTAAACAGGCATGGAGATTAATATGAAATTCTTCGATAAAAAGATTGGCCCATTTAAACTATGGTGGTTCGTAGCAGCGTGGACCGCGTTGCTTATCCTAATTGTTGTTGGTTCCTTCGCGGACTTAGCCATTTCTAAGGCCGTAGTAAATCCCGACAATTTCCTCGGAAAAACCTGCGAATCGTTTGGATATTTGTTTGGATTCAGTTGTTTACCTGCAATCGGAGCGATGTTGTTCGTCGCTTTAGTTAAGAAGGAAAATGTTTGGTGGAAAAAGGCGTTAGGAATCGCAATTCCTGCGTTATTTATCATCGTTGCGATCTACATTACTGCAGGCGAAGCTACAGGTGACGCTGGATACTCGTGGAGATTGCCAACATGGGCCGGATATCTGATTGCTTCACTCTTCCAGATCCTTGCTTTTGTCGGCTATGTATTCCTCGTTGATCGGTCTATTTCTTCTAAAGAATTGATACTTAAATCATTGGCTGCCTTCTTTGGTGTGTTTGCGTGCTTAGTTCTTGTTACTTTTGTTCTCAAGAAAATTGCATATAGACCAAGATTCAGAGCGATGGTTTATGACAATGCCGAGAATGGAACGGTCGCATTGGGACTAGGCAAATACCAGAATTGGTGGGATTGGAATTTCTTCCATAAGCCAGCGTGGTGGGATACAGAGATCGCTCAGGGACATATTACCGCCGAAAACAGCGAACTCATCAAATCATGGCCTTCTGGTCACTCTAATACCGCATCACTCATAATCATTCTTCCTATCTTCATGTCGGTGAGCCTTGCAAAAGACAAGAAATATGTCCACGGCATCACATTCAGCGCGTGCATGTTCTATGCAGCACTCGTTGCGTGGTTACGAATTAGAGTCGGTGCGCATTTCTTAACAGATGTATGTTGGGCTATCCTTTTGACAACTCTAACCGTACCTGCTTCATATTACTTAACCGGACTCTTTGCGAAGAACCCTTCGCTAGAATATCGTGAGGCGTCTATAGAAGCCAACTGCGAGGAAGCGCAGTAAATCTCGTGTAAATTAACAATAAACGGACTGATTTGTCTTAAATCGTCCGTTTTTTCATATATAATATGGGCATGAACAAAATAGCATTCTTCAACGTGGCTGATTATGCCAAACCTATAATCGAAAGAAACTTAGATAAGTATGGATTAGAGGCAGACTTATTCGAGTTTGAACTAGCAAACGCACCTGAAACTTTGGACTTGTCCAAATATGAGATTATTTCTCTTTCACCTATGTTTGGCATTACAAACTCCACTATCGATAAATTAATATCATGCAAACTCATAGCATTAAGAACCGTCGGGTATCAATATATTGATCTTGCTCATGCAAAAGAAAGAGGCATTGCGGTCACGAATGCGAGATATGAGTCATCTAACGTTGCTGACTTCACGATAATGCTTATGCTCATCGCAATGAGAAAAGCAAAAATATCCATTTGCAAAGCATTAGTTAATGATTTCTCTTTAGATGGCATTATGGGAAGAGAGATTCACAACATGAAAGTCGGCATCATCGGCACAGGCAAAATTGGTTCACAGGTTATAAAACAATTGTCTGGCTTTGGATGCGAAATAGTTTGTTATGACTTATACGAAAACGAGAACGTCAAACCTTTTGCAAGATACACCACATTAGAAGAAATATATAAGACATGCGACATCATATCTTTCCACTGCCCATTAACAAAAGATAACTACCACATGGTTTCATATGATGAGATCGCAATGATGAAAAAAGGTGTCGTTATCATTAACACTGCTAGAGGGCCGTTATTGAATGTTGAGGCATTGATTGAAGGAATTGAATCTTTGCACATTGGGTCGCTCGCATTAGATACAATTGAAGGTGAAGATGGTGTCGCTCATACCGACATAGGTACAGAGGTCGACGGTCTCGCAAGAAAAAAGAGCATCATGTATCTTAAGCAGTTCGCAAACGTCCTTATCACTCAACACTATGGATTCTTCACAGAGGAAGCGGTAACCGCCATGGTCGAATGCGCTTTTGAAGCGATAAATCAATACAAATCAGGCACAAAACTAACCAATGAGATATCTTGCTAATTAATTGTTAGCTTATTCCATCAGGCAATAACAGTTTCAAAACTATATATCCAAATCAACCTGCACTCTAACGTAACGTTAGGTCATTTTCTAGTTGTCTTTTAATTGCGTCTATCCCAAAACTAGACGTTCACCATAAGTTATAACCACAGTGGCAGATAACAAATTCTGACAGAAAAAGAACAGATCTGCTGGATTATTTTTATAGAATTGTGATTGATTGGTCAGAATAGATGTACTGCCCGGTATAAGTGTGGCCATAACAATCAGTTTCATAATAGATCGAACCTTCTAGACCGTCTTTCCTAGAGGTATAAAACGGGACTATTCCGCTATGTTTCTCAGTCGCGCTTATTGAAGAGGTGACTGCACCACTGGTTTTCACCGTGCCTCCAGGTTTTCCGAATAAAATAAGCGTGCCTCCGGTTACGGTTGCGGTGTTGTTGTTATCGCCCCAGTCTAAGGCTGCCATGTTCGTGTTATATGGTCCTTTAGAAACTACAACTCCACCGGATTGCTTATAGTCACCATTTGAATCAATTCCATCAGTATCACCATTAGGGCTAACAGCGACATCCAGGAAGCCTCCTGTGATGTTTATAAGAGCGGTTGTGTCCGCTTTATTTGCAGCGTTGAGGCCATCATCAGTTGCATAGATTTTTACCGATCCCGCTGAAATGTTAATAACGCTTCCTTCAATGCCTTCATATGCAGTTTCAACAACAGTTATTCCGCCATCAATATTCACGTATCTATCAGCGTGGATTCCATCATCTGAGGCGTTAACTGTCAGTTCACCTCCAGAGATGTTTACATCGCCTAAGCCTTTTTCGCCATTATCCAACAGGATATTGTTTTGGTAATAGTTCGCATGCAATCCATCATCATATGATTTGATATATGTCTTGCCGCCTTTAATGTAGATATTGTTGTTGGCTTTAATGCCTTTAGCAGAATCAGAGGCTTTGTCGTTATTAGCGGTTCCGCCACCACCAGGACCGCCCCAGCCGCCCCCTCCAGGGCCACCTTGCTGAGTGGTTGACTGCTTATAATCGCACCAACCACCTTCCGTTATGGATTTGCCGTTTTCGGAGAATGTGAATGTGTCAAATGATATATTCTTGGACGCAAAATCCGACATAGCGGAAACATATGTTGAAGCGTCATTAGAAGCGTTCGCATTGAATTTGAATAACCTAAATGATTTTGCGTTCGATGGATAATCAAGCGAGTAGTAGTAATATGTCGATCTTCCACTGAAAAACGACTTCTCATAGGTCGCATCAACCCATGTGAGGTTATCGTTTTGGTCTTTAACCTGAAGAGCGTATCTATAGTTTGAGGAATAAGCAGATGTCTTTGTTCTTATATACATCTTGCTTGAGTCGGTTGGGTCGACAGGCTTTTCGCTTTCTGTCATTCCTGCATATTTATTGGTGTAAATGTTAACAACAGGGATGGTCTTAGCACCGGTTTCTTCGTCTATACCGTCGTCGATAACTGTATCGTAGGCCGAATCTATTCCGTCTGACCATGAATAAATGTCCACTTTTCCACCGAGAATTTGCACAGTTCCTCTTTGTTTTCCCTTTGAAGAGATATCGCTGTCTTCAGTTTTGATCCCATCTCCACCTGTAGATTTAGCAAGAATCGTTCCGGAAGAAATGGTGACTGAATCATTCCCTTTCAAGGCTGTGTTTATAGCGGTGACATTAAGTGATGTTGATTTGATTTTTAGATCTTTAGTTACATGTACACCGTTGTTATATGCTCCTGAAACATTAAGAGTTCCCGCTCCAGTGAAGTTGGTATCGCATTTTGAATAGATGGCACCACCGCCTTGAGTCTCATCTTCAGCGTTTTTAGCCTCTCTAGCGTCTATGATGTAGTTTTCCGTACCCTTCTTTGTTTTTATCTTTAAAGCCTCTCCAGAAGCGCAATATATTGGAGAGTTTTCCATGCTTCTAATTGAGACGCCGGCTAACTCAAGGACGATATCTCCTGTATCGGCAGATGGGACATCAATTAATATGCGTCCCTCTTCAAGCGCGCCAGATAAGAGATAAGTTCCTGATTTCGTGATGGTGAACACTCCATTGCGGGAGGTGTATCCACCAACAACATCGGTTGTAATTTGAAATATTCCAAAATCCTCGCTGCTAACGCTGGTACGAGAGATGAGGGATGTTGAATTTTGAGTTGAGGAAGAATCTGGCGTTACAGTTTCGCTAGAAAAAGAAGACTGTTCAGTTATTGATTCTAGCAAAGATGTTGATTCTGAACTGACTACTGGAGTCGTTTTAGAAACGCAACCAACTAAAAACAAAGCTGAAATAGCAAGCAAAGGAATAATCTTACTTTTCATGATTCAACCCCCTGGAATGATATTAGGATATAACAAACGTTAAATGCGCATAAGCAATATTTATTTTTTCTCAACAATAGGTTTTCTATGGGTGGAAACTGCGGTCATTGCCCATTGGGCAGCAAGGATGATACAGTAAATCAGGGTAAATCCTCCGATTCTAGATCCCATTGGGATATTTGAAATTGATAATAAAGCCGGGATGATGGACACAAAAGAAGCGACATCTCTGAAATATAAGAACCACGTTTTCCGCTTGAAGAAAATGGTGTTGATTACGCTTATGACAACAAGTCCAAAACCGCACACTATTGTGCAGCAATAAGCGGAGAGATTGCTTTGATCGGAATAAGAGATCGTTCCCCAGATAGATACCGCAGTTAAGTAAACGGAGCTTATTAGGGCGAATGCGTTTATTGATATCTGAAGATTTCCATACTCGGTGTATTTAGTCCTGTTCACGGGTTTTTTAGAATCATCCTGGATATCATCAATTATCATTCTCTCTGTCTTAAGCCTTTTTCTATAGATTACCAAGGCAGCAACCGCCAAGACGGCTCCGATGAGGACGTCAGAGGCAACGATAGCGCATTTACTCCAGAAACCAAGGTGGGTCAATTTATTGAGCAAAATGATAATTACCACCGAAAACGCGCAGATGAAAAAGCCGGTCAGTTGCATAATGAATAGGCCAATAGTCATTTTTCTTTTTTTGGTCGGCTTTTCTTTCATATCTAAAGAATATAACAAAAAGGGGCTTTTTACAGCCCCTCATGTGATAGTTTGTTAGATATCGTACTTAGATTTAATCTGAGCAGGTGTTCTTAAGAACAATGTGACAATTGGTAAGGTGCCGACAAACGTTGATATCGCAAAGATGATGAAGCCTATAGCGATGAATGTTGGTAAGCTCGTCATAGCAACGGCGGTACCGAATAGTCCATTGATCAAGGCGGAGATACCACTATACACGAGACATCCCAAAGTATAGCCAAGGATTGTGAACATAAAGGTCAATATTCCAGACTCAAGCATGTATTTGGATACAATGCTCCAACGTTTAGCTCCGAGAGATCTATAAACGCCGATTGTGTAGATGTCGGTGAGCATACGGCTTCTCATGATGAAGAAGATGAATATGCCTGCAACTATGAATGAAACGGCGAATATCGTGAAGAAAACGGCTCTAAATGTTCTTTCAGATTGGAGTTTCTCTCTGTACTGAATGTTGAACACGGTGTCGAACGTCATATCGTAGGTCTCACTGAAGAAATTTTTCGCCGCTCCAACATCATCTGTCTCGAGCATGCAATATTCCGGACCCTGGAGGACGTTGCTAACAACTTCGCTGGTGAAGAATTCTTCTAATGCGACATTAGGACCGCCAGAGATACGTCCAACAACTTTGTAACTTCCGACTTCGTCTCCGATGGAATACTTTGAGTAAGCGTCTACAACGATCTCTTTTGATGTCTTTGGCTCTCTTCCCTCGACAAGATAATGGCAGTCGGTTGTGTAGAATTGAGAAGCGCGAACGTATTCGTCATAACTAGTGTTATAGAAATCGCCAAGTTTTTCATTTGTGATGAAGCCGTTGTTAGCGTATATCACATCATGTTTGAGTTCATAGGTTCCAACAATTGTGAATCCCGCAAACGTTTCGCTTCCATCAAACTTGAGGGTATCGTAGTTCAGTTCAAAGTAGTTGTCGCCAACATAAAATCCCCCATTGGTGGTCATCGAGTTACTGATGAGACACTCTGGCTCTGTGGCGTCTTTATTAACGTCCCTTCCTTTTATGACGCTATAATGGCCTTCTTCTACTGCAGCGGTCAAGTGAACGGCTCTAATTGGGTCATAATATAAGTTACTTGCCACTATTGCTCTATGACTTACGTAACCGATGTTGCGATCGTTTTGAGAAATGCCAACAATCGTATAACGCTCATCATCACGCCACAAATTAGTGACCGTCTTTCCGACGAGTTTTTCTACGGTTGTCTTGTAAGTAAACTCTTTTAGGATGGTTTTTGCCAAGTTTTCAGAGATTACAAGATCGTTATCGCCGGTGACTCCTCTACCGTATTTGAGTTTGACTTTATCTTTATCAAACGGGACTTTCATGCAGCCGAATGCTGAATCGATGTACTCGGTGAAAGTGACATCTTCTCTCAAGTTGAATTGTGCGCCATATTCAAGTGCGGTGCCTGTGATGTAACCTTTATCATAGGCATCTAAGATTTGGTCAGTGTCTCTCCAGCTAGCGTTTAATATTCCATAATAACCATCTGAATACGCGAAACTTGAGCTATCGGTCTGTGTGTTGTTCACATAAGCCGCAGAAGCTATGGCAAAGACGATTCCCATAAATGCCATACAGATGTAGAGGAAGATCGTTCTCTTCTTCTTTGAGAACACCGAGGACCAAGCGTTCCTAAACATTCTTCCAAAGGAAGCGATTCCGCGATGGCCTTTCTTGGTGTCATCATAGAATGAGTTATCGTAGGTCAAAGGTTCCTCGTCATTTGAGGCGATCGTTTTTCTCTTTCCGTCGATGACTTTGAGCGAACTATCGTTAGCGAGTCTGATTGTTGTGTCGCCGCGGATATAAAGCGTGCCGTTTTTGATGAACACGTCGATGTGGTTCTTAGACTCATCGCCTGGTTCTCTATATATTGTTAAGTTAAGCGCCTCTCCATCCTGCTCAAGTTTATCCATGTCGCCGAGGTATACGGCGTTGCTATGCTCTTCTTGGATAGTCATCTCTCTAGAGTCATTATCTCTAACGGAGAGTATCTTTCCATCAGCCATCTCAATGATTTGATCAGAATAGAAATCCGCGATGTTCTTCTCGTGGGTGACCAAAAGAACAAGAGTGTTTTTTGAGATGGCCTTCAAGACGTTCATGACTTCGATTGTGTTGGCGGAGTCAAGGTTGCCTGTAGGCTCATCGGCGATTAAGAGGTCGCATTTCTTAACAAGAGCTCTAGCTATGGCGACTCTTTGCATCTGTCCACCAGATAGAGCGTAAGCCTTCTTTTTGCGGTATTTGTATAATCCAACCGCATTTAAGGCGTATTCGATACGAGTTTTTACTTCGTTTCTATCATTAATTCCGATGATAGAGAGGGCAATTGCGAGGTTTTCATATACCGACTCGCTCTGAAGAAGGTCGTAGTTCTGGAAAACGTATCCGACGTGCTTGCTTCTCCAAGCATCGATTTGGCCCATCTTATAGTTCTTGATCACCTTATCGTTGAACTGGATTTCACCTTTGAATGAATCGAGTCCGCCGATCGCGTTCAAGAGGGTTGTTTTACCTGAGCCTGAATGACCGAAGAATGTGACTATTCCATGGTCTGGAAGTTCTAAAGTGGCATTGTTGATAACGTGTATTTCATTGCTCTTGCCTTTGTTGAAATACTTATTGAGGTTAGTGAGTTTAATCATCTTCTTTCCTCCTTAAGTGAGTCTGTGATAGACAAGTTGAATAATCTGTTGCTGAATCTCGTTGAAATTAAGAGTCCTAAGAGCTGCATAATCACAAAGAAGAACGCGAAGGCGAATGGGTTCGCGGACATTATCAGTTTGTGGAAGTACTCCGTTGTGAACGACAGCACTAACACAGCGATTACAGATATCGCACTTGCTACAAATGCAATGAATGCAATTTCCAATCTTACTGCACCTCTTAAATCAGATTTCAAAACGCCAAGAGATCTAAAGATTGTGAAGTCTTTGACTTTGGTTTTATAGATCCTAGTGAGAATTCCGTAGACTGCAAATGACAAAGCGAATCCGAGCATTGAGATCTGGATATAGAACATTATCGCGATTACTCGTTTAATGTTTTTTAGCATCGCGTTCTCTGAGATGGCCTTTGAAGGAATGATGTAATTGTAACCGGCTAGTTTAGCTGCTCTTTCTGCCGCTTTCATGTTGTCCGGATAAATCGTTAACTCATAACATTCGGAAGGGAGTTCTGGGTTTGCGCAACGGAAATCGAATAAATCATCCACATCAGCGGAAACGAATTCGTAATCGAAATCTTTGAATGTTGTTTCATACATTCCTCCGATAAGGCCTTTGACGGCTATATTTGTCTCATCCGCAATCTTTGTTCTTCCTGTGTGGATGAGCTTGTTTTTGCTTAGTCCCGCCGACTGATCGCTCTTCCCAGCTGGGGTTAATCTAATCGTGTGTTTATCAGATGAATAAGGTTCACCGGTTGATGGTACAACGTCGGTGAGGAGATAGTAATTCTGGAAGACTCTGTTGAATTTATCCGCGTCAAATCCCTTATCAAACACCATAATTGGGGTTGAGATTTCCTCACAGATGTAGATAGAGGAGACATGGACGCCATCAACGATTGTCATGAAGGCTCCTCCAAAACCCATACGTTGCCTTACGACAAGATCCATCCCTAATTCGGCAAAATAATAGTGTTCATCAGGGACGACAACTGTAACATTCTCCAAGGCTTCGTTTCTAGTCTCTTCACTGGAATAAAATCTTGCGTTTGCAGGCATGTGTTGAGACATGACTGTTTCTGAGCCCCACTGGTCTTCTGGACGAGTGGCCAACACTTCAACATCTTCGTAGAAAGCATTGACGAATTTATCGCCTGAAATGGATGAGAACTTAGAGACGTCAACCGGTTTACGGTCTTCTCTAAAGACTATCATTCGCTCACGGACAACGTTTTTAAAATGTGACGAATTTGAGTAAGCCACATCTGTTGAAGACTGAGAACTTAATAGATAAAGGAACATGAGCACGAATGAGAAAACCGTATACACGAGTGTGGAGAAGAAATTCTTCTTCGGCGTTCCCTTGATGTTTTTCCATGCCATCGATGGTCTAAACCATCTGTTTTTCTTGATTTCAGCCGATTCTACGACTTTGTCGTTGACAGTCTGGGATTTAGACATATTGATGTCTTCTGCGACCTGTCCATCGTGAATTCTGATTTTCCTTGTGAGGATTGGGTTTGCCTGTTCTTCGTTGTGAGTGACGATAAGGACAAGTTTTCCTTCTGATACCTCTTTGATGAGTTCGATGATCTCTTCTCCGGTCTTGGAGTCAAGGTTACCTGTAGGCTCATCGCAGGCGAGAATTGGGGTATCTTTAGCTAAAGCTCTAGCGATTACGCATCTCTGCTTTTCACCACCGGAAAGCTTGCTGCCCTTTGATTTGATTCTATGTGTTAAATGAACTCTATCGATGAGAACTTTAGCCCTCTTGATAGCTTCTTTCTCATCCATACCGTTTATGAGAAGCGGAAGAGTGACGTTCTCGAGGACGGAATATGAATCGATGATGTTGTAGTTTTGATTAATGAATGCGACATTCTTCTTTCTGAACTCATCGCGGTCATTTTCATCGAAGTAGCTTGTCTCTTCTCCTTCGTAGAAAATTTCACCTTCATCATATGAGTCCATTCCGGAAATGACGTTTAAAAGGGTTGATTTACCTGATCCTGATTCGCCAACGATACCGACTATCTCGCCTTTTTTGAATGTGAGGTTGATATTGTGGAGACCGAGTGTAGTGACACCGCTGTTGGCGTAGAACTTACTCAGATTTTTAATTTCAATCATGGCGGCCCCTCCTTTCTTTGGACTAAGAGCATGAGTGTACTTACGACGCTATATGCTCGTAATGCCTTTCATGCGTTTTCCTAACGATATTTAAGCATCTAAATATGCCATCGCAGGTACACTATTCTTAGAATTAGTAATTCTATAATGCAACATTTTTCGTCTTAGTGCGATTAGATATGGCTTTTTTGCGCACTTTATTTTTCCCCCTTCTTCAGCACTAAAGAAAAAACGGAGCATCTGAAACGACTCCGTTGTCTCCTGGCTGTTATGAAGTTTATACGTTTTTACCAAGCGAATAAGCTTCTTGCATTGTGCCTCCGTGATTAGAAGCATCCTTAGCGTCATTTATGCCAACGCCGTACACAGCTCCCTTAAAGGCGACCCCTTCAAAGCATTCAATCCAGCCACCAAGTCCGTTGATAGCTCTATCCAACGCTTCCTTATTCTCATCTGCGCATGTTGCAATTAGGTATATATCTTTAAATCTGTTGTCCAGTCCATAAAGCGGATTGCATCTGTCTAAGAATGTTTTCATCAATCCAGACATTTCGTAATAGTAGATTGGGGTGGCGTATATGATGATTTCCGCTTCTTTAACTTTGTTAATTAATGTCTCCATATCGTCTTTAATCACGCATTTATGATTAACCTGGCACGCTAAACAGCCTTTGCAGAATCTGATGTCTTTATCCTTTAAGGATATGAACTCCACGTCATTTTTAGCGTCTAATGCCCCTCTAGCAGCTTCTTTTGCTAATATCTCACTGTTAGATCCACTCCTTAAACTTGTTGAAATAATTAATACTTTCTTCATATGAATTTCCTTTCTATTTTGCCGTGAATGAAATGTTCACATTGTCTCCTGATAAAGCACTTGTAAGCCTATCAACATCATCTATGTGACCTAATTTTGTATAGGACCACGAATTGCTTCCGTAAAATATGACGATATTATTTCCGTTATATAAAACAACATCACCAGGATGCGTGGTCATATTTGAATCGTTTCGAGGCAAGGAAAAGCCTAAGCTTCCCACTTTCTCAAATCCACCGTAATCTTCAAACGATATTGTTAATGGCCGTTCGCTTAGTTTTTCAACTAGCGCCCTAGTGGCCTCGTTTTCTTCAAGATTCAGTGCAAATTCCTCATCTTTTATTGTTAAATGAATTGAAACACCCATTTGTGTATCCCTTTCTACTGATATTGAATTATCGTCCATTGAAGATAGTTCGTTTTTATTGGAGCACGCTGTTATTCCAGTAAGGGCCACAACCATCAATAAGCCACTTAATATTTTCTTTCTTTTCATCATGTTTTCAAATTCATCTCTATAGCTTTAATGACTTAATCCACGTATCGACCTCGTCTTTTGAAGCGTTTTGCGAAAATCTTTTGCCTTCCATCCAATTGGCACCACTCGTCGATTTGGATAAGTTTGTAGCACTGTTTCCCATTGGGCTGCTCGCAGATGTGCAAAACGGAATTATGGTCTTTCCGCTAAAATCGTAGGACTCAACAAATGTGTACATTATCTTTGGTGCTTGGCCATGCCATATTGGATATCCAAGATATATGTTTTTGTAACTTGATAAATCTATTGTCTCGCTGCCTATTTCAGGTCTTGCAGTTGGGTCATTCTGCTCTCTATCGGCTCTGCAGTCCGTATAGTATTTGATATCGTCGTCTGTATAAGGGATTTTTGCTAAAATCTCATAAGAGACTGAGCCGGTGATATCAGCGATATAATTCGCAACTGTTTTAGTGTTATTGGTTCTAGAGAAATATACGACTATGGATTTCTTGTCCTCATTAATGGAAGTCTGATCAACTTTATTATCACTGTTTGGAGTTGATTCAAAAGCATTGTTTGTTCCACACGCGAATAGGGAGAACATTGCTAAGGCACCGACGAATGGTTTATATATCCTTTTAATCATTTTGCTACCTCGAAGTTTTTATTAAGAATTTCATGGATATCTCTCATGGTGTTTAAGACATCATCTGACGGTAGTTCGGCATATGTTTTTCTTTCTATCTCATATAGACCGCTCAGTAGATTTGATGCGTAATCTAAGCCTCTTTTGGTGAGGATAACGTGTAATTCTCTCTTCTCCCCTTTTATTTGAGTCAACTCAACATAACCATCACTCTCGAGTTCTTTCATTATTGTGTTAACTGTGCTTCTAGGTAAGTCCCAGGTCTCGCAAATCTCTTTTTGACTATGAAGTTTCCCATCATTCAAGGCATATAAAATCCAGAGCAAATTCTCCTTCACTCCCGAACTTCTTGCGTATTCCGCATATAGGCCGTCGATCTTATATAGAATCTTCCCGAATTCGTAAAAGAACATTTTGCTATCCATACATCCCTCCCAATTTGAAATCCTATTTCGTATTTTAACATCGTTGTAAGTCATGTCAAACGCAAGCGATCATAGATACGCAAAAAGAAAAGACCCGGTTATATATTCGGGTCGCCTACTATTCCATTGTGTGCCATTCGAGAATAATATGCAAAGCATATTATCGATACAAATACATTAAAGGGTTATCAATACCATTCATCCTCTTCATCATCAAAATATCGAGAACGAACATCATCATATTCATCATTAATCATTCTATTAATTAATTCTTTTTGAAGTTCTTTCTTGGATAATGACTCAACATATTTTTCAATCTTTAATTTTCTTTCATTCATATCTTGTTCAAACTTCTTTTCTCGCTCTTCCATTTCCAATTCATATTGTCGCTGTTCTTCCTCAATACGCCTTAATTCTTCGGGAAAAATTGTTAAATATAGAGCAACTTTATGCTTACAAATAATTTGCTTTCCATCTGCGAAAGGACAATTACATTTTGATTTTCTCGGATGAGAAATATCTATTTCAACTTCATAATTTTTAGAACCTTTAACTATTCCTCTATAAGTAGTGTTTGACACTTTTTCATAAGAAATAACACATCCAGCCTGGCAATACCCAAGACCACGATAGAACGAATTGTAAGAAGCCAAATCTAAAAAGGACATACAAATCTCCAAATGTTTATATATTTTCGAACAATTCTTTCAATTCATAAATATTTACCATGATAATTTCATAGACAGTTGTGTAGTCTGTTTTGCCATATTCATGAACAATTCGATTTCTAAATCCAACAATATCAACCCAAGGAATTTCGGAATGTTTTTCTTTAAAATTAGAAGAAATTTCTTTAATATGTTCAATCATTTGCTGAAGTCTAAACATTGTTGCATCAATTGTCTTTATATCACACATAAATTCTTCAAATGATAATCCGTTTGTGTATTGAATAATTGCTTCTATTTCAAATAAAGCTTTCTCCATGTAATATTTATCTGGTTTACTACCCATAAATTTTTATACCTTCTTTCATAATCTCATTGATTAAATCGATATTATTTTCAAGTTCACTGCTTCTAATTAAATCAACTTTTTTATGTAGGGTTTGTCTTAATCTTTCAATCAAGCCAACAAATTTCAGTCCAGTTAATGATGATGAAACATATAAATCAACATCACTTGATTCCTTGGCCGTTCCTCTTGAATAGCTTCCGAATAAATAGCAAAAATCAATTTGTCCTTTGTATTCGTTATTAAATAGCTCGCAAACAGTTTCTTTAATTTTTTCTATTGTTAGCAACCCTTTTTCTTCATTAATCAAACAATGATCATTGATTGCGTTAATTAAAATTTTTCGCTTTAATACATCACCATAATTTTCATCAGTTTCATATCTTCTAAAGGTACGAACTGGAATACCGACAATTGCCGAGGCTTCTAATTGAGATAAATTATTTTTAATTCTTATTTCTTTTAATGTCATATTTTCACCCGAAAATATAATATCACTATTGTCCCATTATGTAAACGGGAATAGGCC
>JAKSVF010000069.1 GCA_024408235.1 Bacilli bacterium | reverse complement strand
CAGGACATCGTATATTTCCTCAACTCCCACATTGGGGACGCATACTTGATCAAACCCACGGTTAATGTGAGCAATTCCTCCAACGCTTGGTATTGCAATGAGCTCGTTTATGCCGCATATTACTTCGCGGGAATCGATCTATTGCCCGAGGAAAACCTGAATCGCACCCTCATAGGCACGGAGTTCTTGTATAGTGGGGTGACATACGAGGTCGATATTGCATACGACGTCTACTTAAATTTCGGAATCGCAGACTATTCCTCAAACAAGTGGAAAATCAACATATTCAACCGAGACAGATTCCAACATCAGGTTTACTACAACGAGAAGATGTGCTTCGAGGATGATGCGAAGAACTGGACCGGATTGAACGATATAGTACCAACGCCTTTATTGATAGGCGTTCACGCGTACGAGACGGTCTATATAAGCACCAATTGGTTCGCGACGTCCATAACCGCTTCTTTCACGTATTCATTTTTGGGCAGGACCGAGAGAATGGTCACTTACGCGAAGGATTTGAACAGAATCACAAAATCGAGGACCCAGGGGTACAATTGCATTTATGAATAACCTATTGAGAAGAATCGTGTTGAGGAAATTGGTCTCCGAGAAGACCATGGTGTATAAACTGGCGGTTGATGAAGAAGAGATCGCTGCCTGGAGGGCCGGAACCCGATTGCCGGACGAAAGGGCTACCGTAAGGCTCAAAAAGGAATTTGGCGTCGATCCTAACGACCAAAGGGACGTTGCGCCAATCACAGCAAGAGAAAAAATAGCAAATGGCCTTATTATTGCGTCGTTCGTTGTTTTTTGCATAGCCTATTTCTTCTGTTTCTGCGCCAGCAAATGGCCTCTTAGCATCCCTTTATGGATAGTTTCCTATCTCGCAGTGCATGCATTCTTTGCCTATTTCCTTTCAATCGGCATAATGTATCGCAAATACGTGCTGTGTGGGCTGTGCTTCGTGGCCGCATTAATATCTTTGATACACATCGTCGTGGCTAGTTTTTACTTATTTGCCTTTCTTGGCCATTTCGTGTTTTGAACACCGGCCTTTTGCTTATGTCGACATCTCCTTTGCGATAAATCAGCAAAGATTCATTACCTGAACTGATAATCGGTTCATAAGAAGGCGTCCTCATATTCGCCTATCGGCATCGTGAAAGTTGATTAAACCAATTTTAATCCCCATTGGAACACTCCTAAAAGTGGTTTTTTGTTCCATTTATGAGGTTATAAAGCATTATGAATGACATTTTTTCGTTTTCGGTTAAAATACGCATATGAACAAATTTACAAATCAAGCATTCGAAGGTGAGAGAGCCTTATATAACACACACGACGCTGAAATAGATCACTGTAGATTCCACGATGGTGAATCACATCTTAAAGAATCGTCAGGACTAGCAATCACCAATTCCAGTTTCGAATGGAAATATCCGCTTTGGTATTGTGACCAAGTGGTGGTGGATAACACATTCTTTGCCCTCATGAGCCGTTCTGGCATCTGGTATACGGACAATATCACCATCAAAAACAGCGTTTTCGACTGCCCTAAGACATTTAGACGCTCAAGCTTTATCACTCTTGAGAATTGCAAATTTAACTCCGCAGGCGAGATGTTTTGGAACTGCCATGACATCATGATAAAAGATTGCACCGCAAAAGATGGCGACTACATGTTCTTCAATTGCAATAATGTGGAACTCGATAATTTCCATCTCGATGGCAACTACGCTTTCGACGGGGCTTCAAATATCATCGTAAAGAATTCGGTCCTTAATTCAAAAGACTCATTCTGGAACGTCCATAACGCTGAAGTGGTGGATACAAAAATCATTGGAGAGTATATCGGATGGAATTCCGAAAACCTCTCATTCACGAACTGTGACATCGAATCCGAACAGGGATTCTGCTATATCAAAGGATTGAAGCTTAAGAACTGTAGACTCAAAGGCACCAACCTCTCATTTGAGCTATGCGAGGATATTGATGCTGAAGTAGTTGGAAACATCGTCTCGATCAAAAACCCTATCTCTGGACGCATTGTCTGCGACTCATGCGATGAAGTTATCTTAGATAAAGACTTGGTAGATCCAACCAAGACTGAGATAATAATCGCAGGTGAGAGATATGAAATATAATTTTGACGCATTAACAAATAGAGTTGGCACATATTGCTACAAGTGGGATGAAACTCCAAATGTCCTTCCGATGACAATCGCGGACATGGATTTTGAAATTGCCCCGAGAATCAAAGAATCGGTGCTAAATCCAAATAGGCCATTAACAACAGGTTATTCGTTCATACCTGACGCTTATTACGAAGCAATAGCTTCATGGTGGAATAGAAGACATAATCTAGGCGTAAATAAAGACCATGTTGTCTACACGAACGGCGTCATCTGCGCGATTTCTTCAATCGTCAGAAGATTATCTAAACCTGGCGACAATGTTCTCCTCCAGTTCCCTATCTACAACACATTCTTCAACTCTGTTGTTAATAACGATAGAGTCATTGTTTCAAGCGATCTTGTTTACAAGGACGGCGAATACACAATCGACTGGGAAGATCTAGAAAGGGTCTTGGCGGATGAGAAAACAACGTTGTGGATCATCTGCAACCCACATAACCCAATCGGTAAAAACTGGTCTAAAGAAGAACTCGCCAAAATGGGAGAGCTCGCAAGAAAACATGGAGTCGTAACCGTTTCAGATGAAATCCATTGCGATGTTCAGGAGCCAGGAAATAAATACACATCATTTTTAGCCGCCTCGATTGAGAATTACGAAAACGGAATAGTTTTAGTTTCAACGAGCAAAACATTCAATATGGCCGGTTTCCATGCCGCAGCGGCTATCATCCCTAACAAGGATTTGAGATATATTGTCTGGAGAGGCGTGAACACCGA
>JAKSVF010000068.1 GCA_024408235.1 Bacilli bacterium | reverse complement strand
AAGGATATCTTCGATTCTTACATCGCTTCCATTTGAGGAATACATTTCATTTTCATATTTATCGTATTTCATACAAAAACCTCTAATAACGGCATCTATTAAAGATAGATTTTGAATTTAATGCAAGTTTTTTGGGATAAAATCTGGAAACCCCCTTTACAAATTAATGAGGAGCACGTCCATTAACGTTCCCGGTATGTCCTAACCCCACAATCGAAAAAGATGATGCACTCGCTCAGTCAGGAAACAAAAAGGCCGGAAGAATCCTACCTCTGAGTTCCAAAAACAAGACACAGAATGATTTAGGGAGCGCCTGCCTTATAGCGTTTTAAGGCCAGCTTTCCATTTTTGAAACTTTGAATTTATAGAAGTTCGAACAAAAGGCAAATTAATGGAAGAGTTAAAATGCAGCTCAAAGTGCTAAGCAAACAATTTGAGGCTGAATCTTCCTGGCCTTCCCCTATCAATTCACAGAAACTTTGAGTGATTTGGGCACTAGGAACAGCGGATAAAATGACGAAAGCTTTTTTGAATTCAACATCAATTGGAATTAGTAAGACAACAGCGAAAATAACAAGTGGGAATGCGAATTGCTTAATTGAGACAACGACATATCTTAGCGGGTCTAAGAATAAGGATTTCATATTGGTTGAAGCCAGCCTCGTTCCAAGAGCGATCATGCATAGAGGCGTAGACATTCTAGACAAGATCGTAATGAAATTATCAAATGCAATTCCGACTTTTGGAATGCTGACAAAATGCCAGTCCAAAAAGTAGAAAATCACAGCAATTACGAGGCCAATTGTCGCAGGATTGAGCAAAATACGCTTAATTGAGATATATTTTTTATCCTTAGTTATTAGGTAACAGGCTAGGGTCCAACCTAGGATATTCATCGCAGTTAAATAGATTGTGCACATGGCCGCGCCAGCAGCAAAACCCGGTAAGATAGCTTCAACCAAAGGCACGCCAAGGAAAGCCTCATTACCGAATGCGGCGCAGACAGTAGCAACCCTATATCTGATGTCGTTATTCTTCTTTCTAAACAAGAGAGCCATCAGCATCATTAGCGCTAGCATCGTCACTAATCCAAAGCCAAACGTGATTAATAAATTGACGGAAAGTTCAGTAGTGACAGTTACCTTTTGGAACGCATATATGTTCAGCAATGGTGAGCATATGTACAAAAGGATAGTTGAAAGTATCTTTGCGTGCTCCGATTTTAAAAGTTTGGTCTTGGACAAAATAAAACCAGGCACTGCGTATAAGAGCATGATGCCTGTGTTTATCAATACTACCAAGAAGTTATCTAGCATACGTTCAAAGTATAGTAACTTGGCTTATAAAGTCTAGTTAAATTACGTATTCAGGTAGAGATTGTTTTAGTTTTCCTTTGTAACCGATAACGACTTGTCCATTTGAAATATCTTCTAGAACGGTAGAGTTAGAGCCAATTCTAACATCATCGCCGATTGTTATATTGCCAAGTAACTGAGCGCCCGCCCCAATCATAACGTTATTGCCGACGGTTGGGTGTCTCTTACCATGCGCAGTTCCACGTCCACCAAGAGTTACTCCGTGATAGATTGTTACATCGTCACCGATTATCGACGTTTCACCAATGACAACGCCAACACCGTGATCAATGAAAAGTCTCTTGCCGATCTGAGCGCCCGGATGAATGTCTATTGAATATCTTCTTCTAACCAAGAACATTATGGATTCTGCAAGGAATTTGAAGTGAATTTTCCAGAAAAAGTGTGCAATTCTATACCAAAATACCGCTCTAACGCCAGGATATAACAAAATTATCTGCAACCAGTGACGGGCTGCTGGGTCACGTTCTTTAATTGATTTAATATAGCTCATATTTACTCCTCAAAACTAAACATAGGGGTTGATAAGTATCTATCACCGCTGTCCGGCAATAAGACAACAATGTTCTTTCCTTTGTTTTCTTCTTTCTCCGCTTCTTTGATAGCCGCCATCAATGCGGCCCCACTGCTGATACCAACAAGTATTCCTTCGGTTCTTCCAATCATCCTTCCGCCTTCGAAAGCCTCTTCATTCTTGATTGTTACAATTTCGTCGTAAATCTGCGTATCAAGAACACTAGGAACGAAGCCAGCGCCGATTCCCTGGATCTTATGAGGTCCAGCAATGCCTGTTGATAAGAAGGCTGAAGATTCTGGTTCTACAGCAACAACCTTAATTGAAGGATTCTTGCTCTTGAGGTATTGACCAACCCCAGTGATGGTGCCTCCCGTTCCAACACCTGAGACAAACACATCAACATTGCCATCTAAATCCTCATAGATTTCTGGGCCTGTTGTGAGATAATGCGCTTTGGAGTTTGAAGGATTGTCGAACTGAGATGGGATAAATGAATTCTCTGTCGATAACTTAATTTCCTCCGCTTTTTCTATAGCGCCCTTCATTCCTTTTGCGCCTTCGGTTAGAACAATCTTAGCGCCGTATGCTTTGATGAGGTTACGCCTTTCAACAGACATCGTCTCCGGCATAACTATGATGATTTTATAACCCTTTGACGCGCCAATTGAAGCAATTCCTATACCCGTATTTCCTGATGTTGGTTCTATTAAAGTAGCCCCCGGTTTAATCAATCCAGCATCCTCTGCATCCTTAATCATTTGGTAAGCGGCTCGATCTTTTACGCTGCCTGTAGGGTTAAATAACTCCACTTTTGCGAATATTTTTGCTTTTAAAGCGTATTTTTCTTCAATATTTGTTAATTCAAGTAATGGTGTTCTTCCAATTAATTCCATTACGTTTTTTGCTACATTTGCCATTTCGTTTTCCTCTTTTCTTTATAAAAATAGACGCCCCCGACTTCAGGGACGTCTATAGAGATTTCTTATTAGTTGTTAATCGCTAAAAGTCATTCCTGAAGGTATGAAAAAGAACCGCAACAACAACATGCGCAGGTTAAGCTTAAGTTTGTTCTAGCGATCTTTCTTTCCATCGGGTTTGTCCTTTATGGTTCTTATGTTATAACACGTTTTAAATATTTCAAGCATTAAGATTGCAAATAGTAAAGCGCTCCACCAGAGATAGCTTATCGTTTGATTTCTTTAACTTTTTCTTTAAAGAACTCAGCAAGTTTGTCCATTCCTTCACCAGTCTTTGCAGACA
>JAKSVF010000067.1 GCA_024408235.1 Bacilli bacterium | reverse complement strand
TTTGCGGATGCTCTAAAGGTGGAAACACCCCTAACAACTCTTCAAACACAATGACGAGTGAAGAGCCTACTTCTTCTGTGGATCCATGGGAATTTGTTGATCCGGATGTTGAACTTGACGATGTTGAAAAAGCTAACACAGACGTAAATTTCAACGAAATCGAGGACAATTGCATGGTTTCTCCAAAAATCAAAGCGTATGTTGACGCCATGGAGGAACAAGAGAAAACGCTTGAGAAACCATACCATTTCTCATCTTTATACGGTCCTGACGACTATGCTGCATTAGCGGCAGCTAGTGATAAGGGTGACGGCACCACTTATGCCGACAAAGACAAAGGCGGTGTCGATGTCTGTGAATACTTAAATAGAAACGACTACAACAACAGAACTGATAACTACCCAATCAAATTAACTTGGGATAACGGCGATTTATCTTTCGAGACAGCCAAACTGATATTCTGGTCCACAGAGAATCAAAGCGACGTAAGAGAGGTTGAATTAGGCGCAGACGCTACCGAAGCAAACCTCCCAAATTTATATAGGGCAAGAAAATATAGAGCTCAATTGGTAACCGATAATGGTGATATTTCTCAGGGCTTTGAGTTCACAACCGGTGACTACCCAAGAACAATCACCATGGGCGATGTTAAGAACGTCCGTGACATTGGAGGCTATCCTACTTCATACGGAATTAGAACGACTCAGGGATTGATCTATCGTGGTTACTACATTGATGATAAATCGGGCGGACACGGCGTTAACTATGATAACGCTGCAGCCAAAGTTCAAAGTGAAGTCATGAACATCGGTTATGAGATTGACCTCCAAAAGGCTAGCGAAACAAACGGGCGCACAAAGAGCTGTTTAGAAGGCGCCGATTATAAGTGTTTAACCCTTGTCTCGTACAATGACTTCCTCAAAGAAGACAGCTACAAAAACCTTCCAGAAGTATTCGATATCATTGCAAATGCCGAGGAAAAGCACGTCTACTTCCACTGTTGGGGCGGAGCGGATAGAACCGGTATGTTAGCCTTCTTCATCAACGCGATCTGCGGCGTTAGCTATACCGATTTAATCGAAGATTTCGAAATAACAACCGAGACAAACAACAAGAGATGCCACATGCATAACTCAAGCAGCGCGCATTTCCCTAAGTTCCTCAATGCTTTCATAAATGAATGGAGCGGATATGACAAGGACGCAACAATAAATGAAAACTGCGAAAGATGGTTGCTTGAAGTCCCAAAAATCTCGCCTGAAACCATTCTAAAAATCCGTCAGATGATGCTTCCGGGATATGAAGACGGAATGGAACAACGCATCAGAGAGTACACACCTGATGGAGAATGGGAGACGGATGGTCTTGCCCACTGGATGAAGGCGGAAGAAGATGAAAACGTAAAATGCTCATGGGGAAGACACAAAGACACCCCATGCTCAGTGTGTAATTACGGGGAATCGGCCGGAGGAGACCAGGGAGGAGATGAGCCAGGAACAACAGATTATAAAGAGGTTGTGTCTCACATCTGGGAAGTCACAGGAAAAGCAAACAACTCTGACGGAAAAGAATACGAGACTCTGAGCGATAAAACCAAAAACAAAGTCGGCGCAAGAATCTTATTCACAAACTACAGCGATTCATCCACCGCAACCGTCAGCGATGACGGAAAGCTTGGCCCATCGAATGATTCTTCGGTCTCATTGACCTACAAGATCAAAGCGCCTAAAGCCGGCGTATACCAGATGGTCCTTTCAGGAAGAGTGTCGGACGATACCAGAACACTTTCAGAAAGAGGATTCAAAGTAACCGTAAATGGACAACCGTGCGACGTTGAAGGCGATAGAAAAGCAGGCTTAGTTGGAACTGGAGATAACGATTTCGTCGGAGTTCCATCAATCACGCTCACCGGCAACGAAGACACCATCACACTCGCTTGCCCAAATTACCGCATTCTATTCAATAAATCCGCATATATCACGTTTGCAGAGCATTAAAATGTCGCAAAAATAGAGGCGGTCGTTCACCATAACGACCCCTCTTTTTTTCACAATTAATGATGTTATAATGGCGATATGAACAACACACCATTATTCTTGGCCGCATTGCCGTTGATTCTCGGCGTGCCTTCAATGCCAGATCATTCCAGAAGTCCGTCTTTGGATCAGTTGGATCCATCTCTTTTCACTTGTGAAAACGGCCATTTTGTCGGTGACACGACAGAATATCAAATAGATATAACAAATAAGAGCGATTCATATATTGCCGCATCATCTGTAAACGTTGTTTTTGACAGTAAAAATAATCCGGACGGAGATACTCCAATTCTCATGGACAAAAACGCAGCGATTGCCCCAAACGAAACGATGACGCTTACTTATAACATTGTGCGTGAGGGAGTGATAACAGGAGAACCAACAACAAGCTGCTTAGCCTATAACCTTTCATCAAAAACGTGCGTGTTTGAAGAAGTTACGTGGGTGTCGTGCAACAAGTTCTATAGCGATGAATTTAGCTGCGATTTGTATAAATACAGTTTCTATATGGACGCATTCAATTTCACAGGATCAGAAGGCGTGGTTTACACGGTTGATGCGGGTGGAAAACAATACAGTTTCTATGATAACCAAGCAAAGACCAATACACGCTCGTTTACGCTAGATAAAGAAATAGACATGAATACGATTACGATTTCAAATACACAATTGGTCGCGACGAAGAGTAATTATGTCTCGAGCGGAAGCGCTGATTTCAGCGGATTAAACGGGGTCTTTGCCGCGTTCAATTTTCTTTTCATATTGTATGGGGTTGCTCTAGTTGCCGGAATCGCCCTGGTAGTGGCCACCCCAATTTTGTTAGTGCGTGAAATAACGCGAAGAAAAAGGCTGAAAGCACCGGTTAATTAAGCTATATAAAACCATTCCGGCAATGTTGGTTATTGAAGTTGGAGCCCCATAATTATTTATCATGTAAGCTTGTGTTTTCTCAAAAACAGAAACATTCAAGTTTCGTATGATTTTTCTTATAAAACACTATAATTATGCAGATATACACTAAATACATTGCGTAAATGTAGTAAAATTCAAATTAGATACATTGCGCTTTTTAGTATATAGGCGGTATAATTACTTTGCGCAAAAAAGAGGTGGCTGTTAATGATTTTTAAAAGAAAAGCATATAATAAACTATTGGATTGGAAGAACAAATCGAATGGAAGAACAGCGCTTTTAATTGA
>JAKSVF010000066.1 GCA_024408235.1 Bacilli bacterium | reverse complement strand
TGTACGAAGATTGTATCCTTGGCTTCGTTATAGATGAAGTAGTTTTCGTCATCATCAAATGCTGCGAAATTAGACATCGTACCTTTGCCTGTTGCTGCATCATATGTGAAGGTTAGATTATAACCATTCCAGGTGCCATTTCCGTTCTTTTGCAAGACCATTGTGTTGGAACCTGACTTCCATGTTCCCACAAATGACTTAGCCTCCTCTTCAGCTTTACGTGACATATTGGTGTTATAGACATTGTCACCATAGTCACCAGAGAGATGGACAGAAATCGTGTCCGTTGATGGATTGTATGTGAATGTGTTCTCATCATCATCGAATGCACCAAAGTTGGACATGGTAGCTTTATTTGTCGCTTCGTTGAATGTGAATGTGAAGTTGATTCCATTCCAGGTGCCGTTTCCATTTGAGTTAAGAACCATTGTGTTGGAGCCGGAGACCCAAGTTCCTTCGTAAGCAGCTTTCTCCGCTTCTTTTGCGGTGACTGTGATATCTAAGCTAGAAGGCTTTGCGGTGCCTGCAGGATCCGTAAATGTTACGGTAACGTGTCCTTCTTTTAATCCAGTTCCGATCCACTTGCCGTCAACCTTCTCAATCTTGAGAACTGTTGGGTCCGAAGATGTTGCCACGAATTCCTGGCTAGCATCATTTGGCTTAATAACCGCTGTGAACTCAGTTGTAGTTCCAACTGGGAACTGAATGCCCTCACTAGACTTGACAGTATCGAAGTGTGTTGCGTCTGGTAATAGAGTTTCAACCACTACCGTATGCTCTTTGCCGGTGTTCTTGTGTTTGATTGTTAGAGTTGATGTGCCGACTGAGAGAGCGTACCAATCTTTATAACCAGCCTTTTTGCCGATTACAGCCTCATTGGAGCTTGAAACGATAGAGAAGTCACCATCTAGATAGTCAAGCGCGTATGGCTTTGTTTCATCCTTGCCAATTACCGATAAGTAACTTCCGACAGTCGCTTTGTTGTCACCCTTATTTCCGGATGTCTTTACTACGACAGAATGGTTCTCTGAAATGAAGAAATCTTTTGGCGCGATTGAGATTGATTCTGGTTTGTCGCCGTCGACGACATCTAGCTCATATGATTCAACATAGTTAGGTACCTGGAATTCGCCATCAAGGAAACCATAGTTATTGAGGGTTGCACTTATGAGTTTTCCATATTTTGTCACTTTTACAGTAAAGTCGCCTTTCTTAGCGTAGGACTTAGCATCGTACTGGTGGGTGTAAACCATTGTGATGACACCATCCTCAGTTGAAGTTGTGTACTCTGTATCTCCATCCCATTCATATGAGGTTGATGTTGTCTCGATAAATTCATCGATCTCAACCATCTTCTGAGCGTCTTTGATAGCCGCTTCTTCTCCGATGTCTGCAAGAGGCTTTGATGTATTCACATAGTCATAGGAAGAATAGGTGTGCTCGTAATTAACATACTTTTCACCCTTTATTCCTTTATAACCGGCAAGAAGAGTTGTGAACTTCTCTGTTGTCTCATATTCATACACGCCTTTATATCCAACGTTGCCAGATGCACCGTATTCATAATTCTTTGTGATTGATGTCTTGCTTGAGACATTACCGTCAACAAATGATGTCCTCTCGTAAGAATAAGAATATCCCTTCATTGTTGAGACATCCTCTGAAACGGATTGGATGAGCGTCTTAGCGCCTTCCCAATCGGTAGGTGCTTTGATGGTGTCTAAGACTGTAACCTCGAATTCTTTCTTTACGCCAGATTCATCGTTTGCAGCAATTGTGATAGTTGCCGTACCTGCGGAATATGCGGTAAGAGTGCCTTTGTATGCATCCACTACTTTTTTGTTGCTAGATGTGATTTTGTAAGTAGCATCGGTCGCATTTGCGGGAAGGACACTTATTTCGAGTTTAACTTCCTGATTGACGTCCATGACAGTTGGAACGTTAGCGACTTCGATTGAAGAGACCAAAACAGCTGGAGGAAGTTCTTCAGATGAAGAGACTGGAGTTTCAGATGTAACAGGCGTTTCTGAAGTGGCAGGAGTCTCTGATGTCTTAGCTTCTGAAGACTGAACGACCTCGCTCGTGATTATTGTTTCTGAGGTTGTTGTTTCTCCAGAGCTCTCTTTTGGTTCAGAAGTTGGTTTTGTTCCACAAGCTGCAAGCATCATAGTGGCAGCTAAGACTAATAATGTGTTCTTCTTCATAATTATCCTCTTGTCCAAGTTACGCCGGTTCCAGTTAAAGTATCGGTTCCTGGATTGTACTTAAGTTGCATTTCATTGATTCTGCCGACGACCGTGATTGTGATAATTCCGGTCTTGGCATCATATTTCGCACCACCAAAGTATTCGACCTTAGTGCCCTCCAAGTTATAGGCGGAAACACAGCAGTCGTCGTAAATTGTCATAGACTGTGTTGATGACTTCCATGTTCCTAAGAATGGCTCATTCTTTAATGATGGAATATCCATCTCAATAGATTTCTTGGTGCCCTCATATGTAGCTGAGTCCGAATTGACATCCCAACCGGTGATTGTTCCGTTGTCTTCAAGAATAAAGATTGAACCCTCATATGCGCCCATTGAGGATTTGAATCTGCCTTTATAATCACCAACGAAGATATATTTGCCGTTGAATCTGTACTCATATTCCGAATATGATCCATCTGAGAAAAGCCAGAAGAAGCGATCATATGTAAATTTCCAGGTTCCACTCTGAATCTTGCTTTCATAATATGTGCAAACAGGAGCGTAGTCCCCTACTAAGTCAGCAAGTTCTGCATAACCACAGTAGATTGTCATATCGCTATTTACAGGTACATACCATCTCCAAGCAACTGTCGCTTCCTTATCATAGAAAAGTCCGAAATATGAGCAGCCAGTCTTTTTTGGAGCTTCATAGTTTGTGTAAAGATCATAACAATCAGCGTTGTATGTTCCTGCATCTAATCCCACTACTTCCTGGTTACCTTTTGCACCGTTTAAATCAACGGTAAGTTTAACCATGTAATCAGCTGCAGACTTATTGATCGTTGCTGTTTCTTTTCCGATTGACCAAACCTTCTCATTGAAACCAATCTGCTTTAAAACCTTTTCCGAATAGTCTGCGGTAAATTCAGCTTCTCTCTTATTCTCGGCAAGAGTGATTGTTCCACCGCATGACCAGTTGCCATAGACAGCTGTTCCCAGCGAGTCAACACCAATCTCGTACCCGTCATACGTTATAGCGCCAACCACGAATCCGGCCTACGCTTCACAAAATGATGAGGGTTAGACTGTACTCGCCTTCTGTGCTACCATAACCTCCGTCTTATGGATTGTTGGATAC
>JAKSVF010000065.1 GCA_024408235.1 Bacilli bacterium | reverse complement strand
CTATTCATACAAATCATCCTTTGAATATTTTTGCCGTTTACGGAATTGTTTTTCAATGTAATTTTATTAGATCTTATTGAAATAAGTCAATATGTCTTTGAATATTTTTGCCATTAACGGAAAAATATTTCAGCACAAGTTTGTGTTTAAAATATCTTTTACAACAATAATTTTTCTAAAACTATCATCAATTTTTATTAGTGATTTTTCTTCCTGCTCTTTTTTGTAATGTCGTCAATGTTTAATGCAGATTGTATATAGATTCTTTCGTATCCAAGATTACAAACAAAATCCACTTCCAACTGCTAACTAAAATTTTTGCAAGTTCTTGCACTTTTATAAGTTGATAATCATGTTTCATTTAAAATTAAAAACCCCTAACGGGCTTGATACTTAGATGAAGCCTATTAGGGATTTTTGCGTATATTCCACATAAGTAGAAACTAGTATAAAGGTTGTATTAATTTAGATGGGTTGTCCCGTTTTCAAACGGATATTTACTTCTTTTTGTCCCGTTTTCCAAACAAACTAAATTTATATTATATAACTGAGTATAAAATATCCCTTACGGGCTTGATACTTCTGCTCCGGAGATTTTTGTTGATCTTAAAATGGGTAAGCTGGATAGACATCGCCGCCTAGCTCTGTAGCCACGAAGGCTATAAAGAACCAATAATCATAGTTGGTCGGCTTAGTGGACATTAAGATGAGGCTGCCAGATTTTGTGAAATCGAATCCAAACGCATCGGCTAAGCCGTCATATACGTCCACTAAGTAGTGTGCGCTATCTTCAAGGTTCTCTTCGTTAAGATCTGGTAAAAACAATGTTTCTGGTCCTTCTGGGGTAACCGTTACATCAGCCATCCAACAATTGCTGTATTCATCTAAAGACGGCTGATAGGCATAGGCTTTCCCGGTTTTGTCATCAAGTTTGAGGAGGGAGTAACCATTCTCAGGGAAAGCATTTAGCACCAAGTTTCTCTTTTCATCGATATCGGCGAGGCGGATTACGCTATCCTCGATTGAATCGCCCCTGCTGTACGCTCTGAAGAATTTAAGGCCCGGTTCATTCTTAAGAGTAAGGATGTCATAACGTTCTTCTCCTTCTGCTTCATAAGTCTTCTCCACTTTGATGAGACCTTCTTCAAGCATCTCATCTGTGAATGGGTGCTGATTGCTTACCGCCAAGATTCCGGCTCTCTTGAATGTTGCGACCCTGTCTCCGAGTGGGAGATTGATATCGAATTTAATGAATTCGCCATATCTGAAGAAGTCTTCTCTCTTCACGTCTATGAGTTTTCCTGGCCCGATGTCTTCATGCGACAATGAACGTTCACTATAGACACCCTTGCCCGTATATGTTTCTAGATGATTTCCAAAGTAGTCAATCTGGGCATCTAGATCTTCTTCGAAGTACTCATCATATTTTTCATCTCCATAAACGTTTGGGCATAAGCCAACCGCTCTACTGTGGATATCACCAATGGTGCAATCCAAGAATTCGATACCAAAGGTATCTAAATCAGCTATATCAGCCAGTGGGACAATAGAATAGCTATTGCTATGGAACTGTAATATATCCTTAACCGCAAAGTATTGCTCACCGTAATAGCAATTCTTGTAATCATCTTTGTTCAACAGATCATCCACACCGATTGAATAAGGGCAATAGAATTCCTCACCATCGCTATCAGTGAAGAAATATTCGAGAGAGTATTTGTCCAGACCAAAGCCTGCGGTGGAGCCCTCATAAATATCTTTGTAGTTGTACTCGACGTCATCTTTGCTATAAACAGTCACTTCTGCAGAGATATGCTGGTTTTCTATCTGGATTTCTATCGTTTGAGGGCCATCGGTTGGTGTTTTGTAGAAATCTGGATCGCTTAACCAGACCTCATCCGCTCTAATCCTGACATATCCATTTTGGTCAGCTGATAAATGGAAATCCAAAAATGGGACATGATTTTCATCCGCGACGAACTTTGTTTCCGCAAGCTCAAGATACGGGATGATGAAATCCTTGGTTGGGACGACTTCCTTTCTGAATTCGATTTCGCCATCTGAGTACTGAACGATTGTCTTGGCGATTGTTCGACCAAAAGGATCGACGTCATATGTTGTGCCGAAATCTTTTATGTATCTTCCACCGTCGCCTGGTTTTAAGCATCCGACAAGTTCCCAACCGTCTTCACCTTTCACATAGAAATTAAATGTGAGGATGTCGATATAAGAATCTCCGACGATTCCTTCTTCTGGAGTTGGCTCACCCATTTTGGATATAACCGTATTTCCTCTAGGTCCTTGTGGGCCTTCTGGACCTTGTGAACCCTGTGGGCCTTGAGAGCCTTGAGGACCTGCTGAGCCTTGTGGTCCTGTATCTCCTTTTGATCCCGCTGGACCTTGAGGACCGGTATCGCCCTTTGGTCCACTGTCACCCTTAAGTCCTTGGGAGCCTGGCGCTCCATCTGAACCAGCTGGACCGACTTTTCCGCATGAAATTAATCCAAAAGCCAATAGCATGACTAGAGGGAAAATCATCTTCTTCTTCATAAAATGCCTCCATATCTTTAGAAAAAAATATTTACTTGTCTTAAACATAAAAATTAAATAATTTTTTGTATATAGGACATATGTCCCATTTTGGTCACATTTAAAAAGAATTCATCACAAAGAAAGTTAATTTTCAATAAAATAACTTTATGTTTTTAGGTATGGCAGTACTCCCGTTTTTAATTACGGGTTTTAATGGGGCGGGTGTAAAACGAGCCCAAAATGATGTCGTTAGAGATTTAGCGTCTTTAAAAGATGCGATCAACAGCGCGAATGAGAATGTTGAGACTACGATTCTCGTTGATAGTTTTGAAGTTTCCAATGCGACGATGATGGACGCGATGAGAAACCTTAATATCAATGGCAAGACCATCGTTATTAAAGGTGTCGGTGAAGGCACCACTATCACGACTATGGATCAGGGTTCTTTCTATATAGTCGGTGAGAAGGGCAAGGTTAACAACGTCACTTTTGAGAACATCACTTTTAAGCAAAATATCGACAAATCTAAGGCGATTTCCCTCCCGAATAACGCGATATCCTTGTCAAAAAACTCTTATGACACGAATCTCAGCATTAAGAACTGCAAGTTCGTTGACTGGACCGGCGTTAAGAATACGGGTGGCGCGATTCAAGTGGCTTTCTCTAACGCAGAAGAGCATTCGCTTAACGTGAATGTGTCTGGATGTTCCTTCTATAATTGCACATCCGCATTAGGTGGCGGAGCCATTTCAATTGATGGAGCGCTTAATGTCTCTTTAAACGTTAGTGAGTCCATATTTGAGTCCAACTCTTCTAAAAACGGCGGAGCGTTGAAGCTACAGGGCGTTAAAACTACGATTGAGGGATGCGTGTTTAAGAACAACTCGGCCGATAAAGGCGGGGCTTTAGCAATCGGCAACTCAAAATCATTTATAAGCAATAACGTGTTTGAGTCTAATTCCACTCTTGAAGATGATGGAAATTCCATCCTCATCGAGAACTCTAGACTCAACACGAACACATTCATCAATAACAGTTTCTATA
>JAKSVF010000064.1 GCA_024408235.1 Bacilli bacterium | reverse complement strand
CCCAGCGAGTCAACACCAATCTCGTACCCGTCATACGTTATAGCGCCAACCACGTCTCCTGCATACGATTCATAGAATGATGAAGGTGAGTCTGTACCAACAATATGTGCTACATTAGCGTAGTTCTGAAGGATTGCAGAATCTTCGTCTCCTGTACCTGCAATACCACCGACGTATGAGAAGTTGGAAACGTAAGATCCGATTGTGTTTGCTTCAACATAACAGTTGGTAACTGAAGAATATGTGGCCATATTTGCAGCAATGCCGCCTACATAGATGCCACCTCTAATATCGCCATAGAAAGCACAGTTTGTGACAGCCTCTATGCCATCATAATATCCAGTGTCCATGATTGCCACGATGCCACCTTCAGCATCAACTACATCAGCCGCATCCTCAAGGTCAACCATGATGTCACCGGTGACCGATGATTTAGCGATAGCGCAGTAATAAGGTCTATTGTTGACTGATTCGGTTGCAAAGTATGAAACAATGCCGCCAACATATAGATAAGAAGAATCGTTCTGAACAGTCACGATATCATATTTGTCATAATCGATATGGACGTTCGTAACACTTGAATTGAGAGCAGAAGCTGCGAGTCCTCCAACGACGAACTGAGTGCCCTTGCCAAGCATTGTTAAATTGATGGACATATTGAGGTCCAGATTATAAATGTGTGACTGGTTAATAGCCGCAAACATTCCATAGAACTTCTGAGTCTTGCTGAATGTTGTGATCTTCACTCCGCTTATCTTGTGACCATTTCCATTAAAGCGTCCGATGAATGGAGTATCGTAATCTCCGATAGGCGTCCATTCAGCATTCCAGTCGATATCCGCTTCTAGTGAATAGCAAACGTCTTCATTGAGAACTGGGTTGTTGTGGAATTCCTTTAGATCATCGAGAGTCTTAATTAAATATGGCTTTGAATTTGTACCGATACCCTCAAGAGTGGTATTTCCAACTGGTTCAGTTCTCTCTGAGGTATCCACTTTTGATGAAGATGGCTTATCGCCCCCTGTATTTGTTTCAGATGATGAATCGTTCTTAGCGCCACATGCAATGAGCATTGCCGATGAGACGATAAGGAATGCGATTTTCGTTGATTTTTTCATTATTCTGCCCCCTTTAAGGTTACAAAAATTAATTTTTTGACTAGTAAACAATAGCAATACACGTAAATAATGCACGAGATTTTTTTCTTTTTGTCGCATATCAGGTCATTTTCGTAGATAATTACAGCATGGTATCAGGATTAATAGCATCAGCCGTAATGCTTGCGGCGTACAAATTAGAGTTATTCGCAAAATATGCGTGGCTCATCTATGTGGTATACGGATTGATGGGTTTCACCATCATTGAATTCTTCGTTGAAATCTTCAAGAGAAAGACATTCGGAAAAATCCTAGCGATATTGTTCGTTGCAGCCGCAATCGCAATATTCACCTACTATATCGGATACAGGACTCTCGCCTGGAGTTTCATAGCTTAAGTCAACTGAAGGCCTCAAATGGGGCCTTTTTTGATGGCTTATTTAAAAATAAATAGCAAAAAAGTGCAAAAAACTATTTGACTGAGAAATACCTTGCTATTATAGTAATCGTCCACAACCAAGTGGCGCACCTCTTAAGAGATGCAAAATCAGCTTAGAGATAGGTTGATTGCACGGGTTGTGACATCATTGCTCAATTGAGGCTGAAACTGATAGATCTTGAAGAAACATCAGCCAAAGTCACTCTTGAGATATAACCATCTTACCGATGGCCGAGGAGAAATCTCTCGGAAAATTGAGGAATCGAGGATTAGCAATAATTCGAAGTAGTACTCAATTGCCAATAGTAGTGTTCGTAAAACGAGATTACGTATGGGAATGCAGGAGACGATGTCTTGGCGCCCATATTAAGAGAAACGATATGAACCCACCTACTACGAGTAAGGGCTGGACCTCTAGAAATAGGGATCCTGTTCAGAACCCGGACCCCATCGGATAGTGTCCCATTCTAGCAATAGAAAGGGATCTCGCCCCAAAGAGAGCCAACGACCTTCGAGAGGAGGAACAGGCGCAAGGCGAGCAGGCATTCTGCATGCTGGCTCCTCGACTCAAATCGAGAAAGACGCATCAACAGATGAAGCCATTGACCAGTTAGCGTTTCCACAGAGCTACGTGGAAAGTGAGACGAGCCTCTGATCGATCCCAGCCGGGATCCTTCCACTCGACACTCGCAGCGAGGACGGTCTCCTGAAGTTCGATGAGAGATCATTGAAAAAAGGTTATCAGAGCATAGCTAACTGAAAAGAGGAAAGCAGATGGAAGTCTGCCAAGGCATAAGGCGAAGGCACCCCACGCTGGTGACGGTAACGAACCTTATGAATCAGCTGTGACCCATGGCGATTGGAAATACCGTAAGGACATTCCAAAGACCCTGGTAGCGAATCCTCCAGACAATGGTAGAGCGGACACCCTTCCGCAGAGACTGAATTTATGGCAGGACGAAAGAAATGCATGACGATTCAGCCCGATTGACTCGGAACAAATCTCCAGCGATGGACTCCAGAAACCGAGCAAGCTAAGAAGATGGAAGTAGTTCCTTGTATCTATTAATTTAATAGAACTGGGAGGAATGATGAGGGAGAGGACACCGTTGAGGTGTTCTTTTTTTATCCAGAAGAAAAGGCGGACGACTTGGTCCGCCTAATTCAGTTATAGATTTTATTTGCCACCGATGAGAGCAAGAGCGTTTCTTGTCTTCTCAGTGATTTCTTCTGGAGTGCCTTTCATCATGAATGAACCGCCACAGCAGATGATCTTCTCGAATGAGAGGAAATCAAGGATGTTTGATTCATTAACACCGCCAGTTGGCATCCACTTAACTGCAGGGAATGCTGCAGATAAGGCTTTGATGTAAGCAAGTCCACCAGCGTTTGTTGCTGGGAAGAATTTTAAGGTAGAGATGCCAGCATCGAGTGCTGCCATAACCTCAGTTGCAGTTGCAACGCCTGGAAGATAGATGATTCCATGCTTCTTTGCGACTTCAGCAACTTTAGCTGAGAAGCCAGGAGAAACAATGAACTTAGCGCCTGCAGCAATTGCAGCTTCACACTGTTCAGCGTTGATAACTGTTCCCGCGCCGATTAATGCGTCTGGATATTTCTTGGCAAGTAACTCAATTGCGTCTCTTGCGCATGGAGTTCTAAAGCAGATTTCTGCCATATCCATTCCGCCTTTGACCATTGCGTCAAATGTAGGTTCAGCTTCTTCTAACGTCTTAAAGACAACGACTGGAAGGAGCTTCTTTAATTTAATTCTTTCAATTGATTCCATTTTTAGATCCTCAATAAGTTTTTGATGTTGTTATAGGAGATGTCTTTGACTAAAGTCTTAGCACTTTCGAGAGTGTATTCTCCCTTTTCCACTCTTTCGGCGACAAAGTCACATAAGATTCTTCTGAAGAAATCGAATCTTGAGTAGCTTGAGAATGCTCTAGAATCTGTGAGCATACCAAGGTTTGTACCGAGAATTGCATACTCTGATACGAGTTCAAGGTTTCTCTTGATTCCGAGCAATGTGTCGTTGAACCACCAAGCAGCGCCGATATAAACATTTCTGAATGCACCGGAGATATTTGCGAGTGGACCAATGGTGTTTGGATGTAAGGTATAAAGAATGACTGTTGGTCTTTCTTCGTCTGTTAAGGCGTTCAAGAATCTCATAACGTCTGAGATGTCAACTTC
>JAKSVF010000063.1 GCA_024408235.1 Bacilli bacterium | reverse complement strand
GTATCGATTTTCATTTCAATAGGCATGCAATTACTCAGGGGAAGACTTGGTGAATTCAAGAAAGCGAAAAAAAGGGTGATAGGTGTTATCTATAGTTTTACTTTTGTCTTTCCTATGCTCGTCTCAGGCAACTCTTTCCGTCTTTTTAGCCCATTATATTCAACAATATCGCTCCCTATCATTTACCCGTTTTACATTTTATCCTGGATCTCATTCTTGACCGTCCCTTTTTCAAGCGTTCTTAAGCTATATGGATCTGCGATAACCAGTTATCTAACCGTGCTAGAACGCATAAATATAGAGATACCTTTGGGAAACTGGAACATGTTCATGACGTTCACATATTACGTTTGTTTACTTGGATGGTATTACTTTAGAGATTGCGGATTGACGAATTTGCAGAACATATGCTTAGGAATACTAACAGCCTCAATTGCAATTAACCCGTTACCTTGCGAATCGTTCTTTGTGGAAGAAGTGACGTTTATAAATGTAGGACAAGGAGATTCAATCCTAATAAGGAGCAAGACAAACACAATCTTAATTGATACAGGAGGAAACACGGGCTTTGATATAGCGACAAACGTCATTATCCCTTATCTAAGAAAAAGAAATATCTATCATCTAGATTATTTGATCGGGACGCATGACGACGCTGATCATATAGGTGGCAAAGATAGTCTTATTCATAAATATAAGGTAAAAAAGTATGTAGATAATATCGATTGTTTTCCTTTAACTTGTGGAAACATAACGCTCACAAATCTAAACGTCTATGAATCGCTTTGGGAAGAAGAAAATGACACAAGTTTAGTCTTATATGCTGAATTTATGAATCGAAAGTGGATATTCACTGGAGACGCCTCTCAAAAGATCGAAAAAAAGATAATAGAAGATAACCCATCCCTTGATTGCGATATATTAAAAGTGGGTCATCACGGCTCCAAAACTTCAAGCGCGGACGTCTTTATAAAAACAATAACGCCTGAGGTCGGAATTATCTCAGTCGGCGCAAATAACAAATATGGACACCCAAATGATGAAGCGCTAGAAACTCTTAAAAAATATAACGTCACAATCAGGAGAACAGACATCGAAGGAACAATAACTTACAAGAGATATGTTTTCCCTCTCTAAACAGAATAAAATCTGTTTATAATATAGCTATGATTTACGTCGTATACGCTAGCCAATCCAAAATGATCAAGGATGGCTTGAAGAAACTATTAGATAAGGAAATACCAGAGCAAGATCCGATGAACACCATCTTCATGGATATGGGTAATCGCCGTCTCTATGAACTATACGATGAAGCTTCATATTTACCTCTTGGATATGATAAAAAGGCAGTTGTAGCCGAGAATTTTTATTACCTAGCAAAATCTAAAACAAAAGCAAAAATCGCTAAAGATGACGACGTTGAAGGAATACTCTCATACTTTGAAATGCCAATGGATGAGATTACCGTATTCCTTCTAGTTTACGCAGATGCGCTAGATGAGAAATCGGAGATGTATGCCGCTCTTACCAAAGGTGGAGCGAAGTTTATACCCGTCCTTCCTTTTACGGACGAGAAATGGGACTCCTATATCCCTAAATATTTCGAAAATAGAGGAAGCTACATTTACGGGGATGCCGCTCAACTTTTAAAAGAGAGAATCCAAGGTGATTATTCAACATTCGTTAACGAAGCGACAAAACTCATGACATATTGCGGAGACGACCCAATTACCCTCAAGGTTGTTCAAGAACTCGTTCCTGTTCCTCTTGAAGACGACGTTTACGCCTTATCAAACGCCTTATGCCACGGAGAGATCGGCAAAGCCATTTCCATTTATAAAGATTTAAAGATTAAATCTACAGACCCAATAACATTGATAAGATTACTTGCCACACAGTTTAGGTTCTTAAATCAAATCGCCTATCTAAGAGATAGAAGGTATTCAATTGATGACATGATGAGAGAGTTAAACTGCAAATACGGCAGAGTTAAGATGAGCTTAACAAATCTCCGTTACATAGATAGCGACCAGATTGCGGACATTCTCGAAGACCTCTATAGATGCGAACTCGATATCTTCACCGGCAAAATCGATCAGGATATCGCTTTCCAAATGCTCCTAGCAAACTTCAAAGTATGAGAATAATCGTTATATCAGATACACATGGAGATGATGAAGTTGTTCGCAAAGTGTTCTTGAAAGAGCAAAAGGCGGACGTATTCTTGCATGCCGGCGATTCGTGTACGCTGCCTAGTGAAATAACCCCGTTTATCGCGGTTAGAGGGAACTGTGATATGTTCTATCCCCAGTACCCATCAAAATTTACAATCAACACCGAATACGGAAAACTCTATATGCAGCATTATCCAAGAAGTCGTTCTGAACTGGACGAATTAAGAAAACAAGGATTTGTTCTCTTCGTGCACGGGCACACGCACGTTAAAGAAATAAAGGATTATGAAGGGATTAAGGTCCTATGTCCTGGTAGTACATCAAGGCCTAGAGACGACTACGCTTCATACATGGTGATCACAACCGGTAAAGAAACGGTGGAAGTGGAGTTCAAAAAGATATGAAAAAAAGCCCAATCGCTTGGGCTTATTTTTTCGTTTGCTTTGCTCTAATTAAGCAATAGCGTTAACAACTTTAGCGAGGTGGCCTTTCTTTCTGTTAGCAGAGTTAACAGAGATGATGCCAGCCTGAGCAGCCTGATCAAGAAGGGAAGTTGCATTCTTGAGAGCTTCTGTAGCAGCTGCCTTATCGTTAGCAGCAGCAAGAGTCTCGACTTTCTTGATAGCAGTTCTTAATTCGCTCTTAGCTGCGGAATTCTTTTCGTTAGCAGCCTTGTTTGTTGCATCGCGCTTGATTTGGGATTTGATATTTGGCATTGTTAATCTTCCTTTTCAATAAAAACTTTTTCAGCAATGGTGATTTTAGACTTATAGTCTATTTAAAACAACTATTTTTTGTCGTCATTTGCACCTTCGTGTCTAATTCTTAGCACTTCAGCGGCAAAATCGCGTACAGAACCGAGTTTTCCAAGCTTTTCTGTTGGAATTTCGAGTTCCATCTGGTCATTGAGGTCAGAGACCATTGAGATGTATGACATTGAGTCACCGCCAAGGTCAACTGTCCAAATTGCATCATCATCGATCTGTTCTTCTGTGAGCATAAGGGTTGACGCAAAGATTGATTTAACTTTCGCGAGAGTCTCTTTGACTTCTTTTGGATCATACATATCTAAGTTAGCGACAGTTCTCTTTTCCTCGAAACCTGTTATGTCGTTTGACCCGCCAATGACAGCTTTCTTGATGAATGCACGCTTAACTTTGATTCCGTTTGCAAGAGGCATGTCTTTCTTGTAAACGAAGAAGTCTGCTACCTTCTTTTCTGATGGCAATGAGGCGTTGACTCTATCAAGAGCAGCCTTAACTTCTTTTAAGCCATCGCTATTGACTGCGTTATCAAGCTGGACAACGAGGGTAATCTTTTCTGTTGCTCCATCCTGGACGCCAAAGATAACGAGATGAACGACATGTGGGATATCCTTGAAATAATATTCAAGTTCATCTGGGAATACGTTTTCGCCATTTGAAGCGATGATGACATCTTTGTTTCTGCCTTTGATGTAGCATCTCTGGTCTTCCTTGATGATAGCGATATCGCCAGTCTTGAAATATCCATCCTGAACAAACTCAGTTTCTTTATAAACTCCGCCGATGATCTCAGCTTTATGAGTTGTAGGGGACTTGATGATAAGCTCACCTTCTCCATCGGTTGGGTTGCCGTTCTCATCTACGACCTTGAAGTCGAATCCATAGAATGGCTTACCGATCGAGCCTAAGAGTCTATCGCTGATGTTTGGTGACATTTCAACGCAAGCAACACCGATTTCTGTCATACCGTATCCATTATATAATGGATATCCGATACCGTTGACCAATTCCTGCGTTGATGGGCTGAGGTATCCGCCACCTGAGATACACTATACGACCTGCGCGCCGAATACGCTCTTCTTGACAATTTTCTGAACGAAGCCTGAAGCAGCCTTGC
>JAKSVF010000062.1 GCA_024408235.1 Bacilli bacterium | reverse complement strand
TGGAAATTCAAACTTGATTGCGTCCTCAAGTATAAAGAAGGAAGACGAGATTTTGTGCCGCCCGGCGTTTCTGGGGGAAGTTTTTGGCCCACGTTCGAGCGAGGGCCAAATCATATGACGACCTTGGTGTTGACGGACTTAAACACAGTTCTTCAAACAAAAAATATAACAAACGAAATGCAATAGAAAACGCTTATCGTTCGTCTTTCTTTCTTCTATAAATCACGGCAAGAGCAAGAGAAATAACCGCCGTTGTTGCCGATGTTGCTGATATTGAGCCTAGGCATCCACCTTTGGAATGAGGCGGTTCTGTTGGGTCAGATGGCTGTTCAGATGAGATTGGACTCTGGCTTATTGGCTCAGACGATGTAGGCTCTGAAGATGGTGGATTTTCTGGTCCTATCACAGGTTCTTGTTCAATTGAATGAAGGACGTCCACAACAAATAAGATAGCCACATCCATTTCGTATTCTACACCCATGTCATCACATAGAATAACGTTTGCAACAACGTTAAATCTATATAGTCCGCTCTCTTTAAATGAACCGGATATTACACCATTGGAGAACTGAATTCCTTCTGGAAGGCCTTGGCGATTGTTTAGCGAGAAACCATTTATCGATTTCAAGTTCAACCCCTCAATCTTTGCTCCGGCTTTAAAAACATCCAGAGATTCTGCACTAATTTGTATGTCTTCGCCAACCGTAGCTGTGAGGTTTGATGTCGATATTAATCTTGTGACTTCCCTATTCACGGCCACCGTTCTTGATGAGACATACATATGCTCCATCATCGCTCTTCTTGCTGCATACCAGAAGGAGTATGCAATGTGCTTCTCCCCGTTCGTTACGTAAACAGGAGCGTTGAGTTCGCTATCCCAAACGCATTGGGTTCTTCCACCGAATCCGCCGTTTGCATCGAGCTGCGCGTTACATCCTGCAAGAATACGCTGGGTCACGTTTTCATAACATCCAAAGTCGATGTTGGCATTGTTGGAATGGGTCATATCCGATAAAGACGTTCCCCTAAATCCCCATTCTCCACGCAAAACTTCGCTCAAAAGAGGATAGTTGCCTCCCGCTTCTATTAATCCGATTCGATTATAGGATGTCATTACACCCATAGGTTTTGCCTCTTCGAACACTATTTGGAATGACTTGAGATATATTTCGCGTAATGTCTGTTCGTTAAGGAAAGAGATACCGCCTTCACGGTTCTTTTCCTGTTCGTTTACCGCAAAATGCTTGACATGAACGTAAACGCCGGAATCAGTAACGGCCTCAATGACCTGAGCGGCCATTTTGCCCATCAACAACGGATCTGCTGAATAGTACTCAAAATTGCGTCCACCAAATGGAGAACGGTGTATGTTTAAACCTGGGCCCCACCAACCAGACTTGTTCTGGATGTGAGCTTCCATACCGATTGCTTCGCCCTGCTCATGAGCAAGCCTTGGGTTGAATGTCGCAGCAATTATCGGTGAAGAAACCCACCACATGATGTTGAACTTCTGCGGTCCGTCACCTTCTGAGAAACGTGGCTTGCCGATTTCGTTGATTGCTGGAGAAGCCATTCCGTTTCTTTCAAGGATGAGCATCATTTCACCCCAGGTGAACTCATTAATGAAAGAATCCCATCTTTCATCTTCGAATGGTACATCTTTCATTTCGATTAACTGGGTTCTATTGTCCGCTGAGAGCGTCTCGTTTTCTTGATGCCATCCAGCCTTATCAAAATCTTCTTTAGTTTTATGTGCCTCGGCCGGAATTATCTCGTAGTTGTTATCTTCTTCGATTTCCTTGAGATGGAAGGCGTGTTTGAGGAACTCTTCATATCTTGACCCTTCTTTAACCGTTCTATCTTCATCCGTCGGATGTGTCGGGAAGGTGTTGAGAAAATCGGCGCGGCTGAATTCTGTGAATTCGATATCATTCTCCCCAGGCATTGAATTATAGAATCCTCTATCGGTAAACCTGTTAACTACTTCATGGCCCGTAAATCTATCGTTTCTATACTGAATGCCGCCTTCTTTGATCTTATATTCAATGGATCCATACATTTCATGCGCGTTTTTACCGATCATTAAAGAATATGACCCCTCATCTAGCTCATATCCCTTGAAGTTATTATGGTTAGCGTCTTTTGCGTCATAATTAGCAACATCCTGGAGGTAGAACTTGAGGTTTATTGTCTGAGATTCTCCAGGCTTTATTAAATCGGTTTTATCAAAAGCGCATAATACGTGATCCGCTTTCTCGATTCCTCCTTTTATGTATGGAGCCTTCCAATATGCCTGAACAGCGTCTTTACCTGCCACTGATCCTGTATTTGTGACTTTAACTGAGAACTCAATGCATGAAGTGTCCTCAGTTAGTGTTTTTCCTGATGCATATTTTGTCTTAACGATTTCTTGGGTGAATGATGTGTACGAAAGACCATATCCAAAAGGGAAAACAACGCCTTCTTCACCGTCATACCATCTATCGGCGGCGTCCTTTCCGTCCTTGTTTAATGTATCTTGGTAGCGAGTCTCGTAATAGCGGTAATCCAAGTAAACGCCTTCTTCGTAGGAGACATATGATGCTGGCCTAGCGCCGTTTACTCCTCCCGGCACCACTTTATTATCTATGGCGAATTGTCTTGCTGGATTGGTTACCGATGCATAGTCTGCCCCATAAGGAACGTTGTCGTGGTCGGTATAGTTTTTATATGTGCCAAAGCTCATCATTGGTTTTCCGTCTGATGCAAGCATCGTATCAAGAGGGGCATGCGAATAATCTTCCGATGGCTTTAGGGCAGGATTATGTTGTGAATTATCGGACCAATTCTGATATGTCGGGTCTTTTGTGAAGTCGCGTGTCCAAGTGTCGACTGTACGCCCTGATGGATTAACTTTTCCCGATAGAATTCTTCCAATTGCGCCAACGCCGACATCTCCAGGGTTGCCGACCCATAAAATAGCGGACACCTTTGGGTCTTTCATAAGAGAATCGCATTCAAAGACATTGGATGAATTTAATATTATGATCATGTGCTTTGTATGCTTTTTCGCTTCATTGAATAAATCTTGCTCGTTGTCGCTTAATTCTAATGCGTGCTTCGCAGTTTGAACGCTCTTGTCCTGATAGTCGCGGGCATCAATTGATGTAAGATCGCGCGCTTCGCTTCCTTCGCGAGAAATGACTTGTATTATCGCGTCATTGTACAAATCCAAGGAAGAAATCAATTCCTCTGAGTACATAGACATTTTGGTTTCGAACAAATACTGTGGCTGTGGCCCGTAAAAAGAAACCGAGCTACCAGCTGGTTTGCTACCAGAAAGACTGTTGTTCCTATAAAACAATTTCAAATCCTCATTCAGTTCGTAACCAGCGTCAACAAGAGTACTGTATAAATCCACATTAGTGACACCCATCGTTATTGATCCTGCTCCGGAACCGGCTCCACCAAGAGCGAGTCTTAATGATTGTTTGCCAACAACCGAAATCTTAGATCCCTTTTTTAATGGGAGCGTTCCATCGTTTTTCAAAAGAACAAAGCCTTCATCTGCGAGACGCGAATTTACGGATTCTCCGTATTTAATGTAATCCTTTTTCTCTGTTTCTAGGTATTTCCCAGCATAAAGAGCGGAGGCGACGCTTGCCTTGTTTGATGACAAAACGGAGGAAAAACCAAGTGATGATATTAAGCAAAAGAACACAAAATTTACCAAAGCGCTTTTCTTCATAGGACCTCCTATTTAATGGGATATGAGTTATGTATGTACATATATACTAACATCCACAGTTATTAAAAGGACATTTTTGTGAATTATACCTAAAACATATTTGGGCCAGCGAGCAAAAATCAACGAACTTTTGGGCATTTGAAAACGGGCGTCCTGGCGAGTGTTGAGTTTGCCTGTGTCCGTCCGCATGCGACTATCCTTCAGCTGGGCCTCGATTATCTCCACGCCCTTGTTCTGCCGATGACAATGAATGCTTAATAATATAAAAAGGACTTATATTGAAGAAAAAACATACCTTGCTATACTGAAATTATGAAAAAGAATGGATTATTATTTTTATTAGCCTTTCCCTATACACTATTTTCATGTGGTTTTTCA
>JAKSVF010000061.1 GCA_024408235.1 Bacilli bacterium | reverse complement strand
AGAAACCTATGAAGACTTTTGATTCTAACGAATTCTACAACGCAAAATTTGAAAATAAATTCAATGAATTTAAGTCTTTTAAGGCTGAGCAATATTATTCTACGGAGAAAGCCCCTGCCCCTGTCGAGAATGTAAGTGTTGAAGAAAATTTCAACGAAGTACAGATAAAGGCAAATAAGAAAAAAGCCGAAGAACTCAACAGCACTGACCTTAGAAAAGAATTGGATAAGCTAAATTCAAGTCAGCAGGGTCCTTCAGAAACAACCTCTACCTCAAGCACTTCCTCAACCAGCGCTTCTTCGGCGGGTTCATCAACCGCTCATGCTGTTGCAGAAACAGCTTCTACTGCAGCTGGCACAGCGGCATCTGTAACCGTTACTGTTGCAGCCGTTGCGGTCACAGGCGTTGTCGCAGGATTGATTGATGAGCCTCCTCATGACGAACCAGAAGATCCACAGATTTCTCTAAACCTTTTCTATGACGCTGCACTAGGAAATGCATTCACAACAGGTTCTGACTATGTTGTTTTATCAATCAATAAATCCGACATGCTGATGGATGGTGATTCAATCAATGACTCTTATCAAATCGAAGTGTTCCTATCTGAAAACGAAGATAATGGGGTGAAAGTTGGATCAATTGAGTTGGAAAACGGAAAAGACGAATATCTATTAACCGGATTATCACCTAACACCGCATACACATATGAGGTCAATTATTCTAAATATATCAATCCTAACGGTAAAAAGAGGGCGTTTGAGCCTTCTGTCACGCGTTATAAGAACACTTTTACATCAATTGATTCAAGTGGCCCAGCAAAGCTTGTTCTCGATAAAAATAACACAGTCGTGACATTTGATGAGGTGAACCACTTCGCAACAATTGATTATTCTGTGTATCTTTCTAACTATGACGAGACCACCAACATCACCCCAATGTTCACAGTAACAAAAGATGATACGGACTACATGTATGAAACGGGTTTCTTTGATATGAAGGAAGAATGGGATGAAAACCACTTTTTCAAAGGGCAAATCAAAAGCTCTACCAGAGAGAAGCTATACTTCATTGCTTTCGGCGGAGAAGATTACAATCTGACTCACAGGCTAGATAGCATCGAATATCTTACCGGCATTCCAAAAGATTACGCGTCATACCATCTGTTTACTCTATCAGATGATCAATATGTCCATAGCTATACAAATCACATAGATGTGTACGGAACAATTCTCGATTATCGAGATGATTTCGACCCGAATGACATACTATGCGAATTAGAGCAGTTTGACGAAAACGGCGAATCGATGGGTATGTTCTTATCTGAAGCCGATTTCGAACTATCGACAATGTCCTACTGGTTCGGATGCCCTGCTGCATATGGGGTTAAGTCCGCAAGATGGAGATTAATGGATTCGGCGGGTACCACAATTCTCATGGAATCAGAAGTCTTTGACTATGACGCCGATCAATCATATTCCGCAACATTCCAAGCCGTTCCGGCAAAAGATGTAGCAATCGTTTCATACGATGACATAGACTCAACCGCAACGATTGAGATTGATACGCAATTCAACAATCACTATGACGACGCATTCTTATATAGAGTTGAGGCGCTTGATGCCGATGATAATGTGCTCGCCACTTATGAAGGAACCGATCCAGTTATCGATTTAGTTATTCCTCAAAGCGTTGAGTTTGAACTAAGATACACGAAAATCGGTGATTTCGCCCTTGGAAGACATGTGTATGGAACTGAGTTAGCTAACGGAACCTCCGTTGCTCACGAGGCTAAATTAGCCCTTGCATCAGAACCTATATTTGATGGTACGCATTGGGTCATCCCTTATACATGTGACAGCGTTTATAACTATCAGGACATGTCAGCTGTTATTGAAATTGACTGTGACTTAGGTCACTTCGAAATTGAGGTGTCCGAAATCGAGTCAACCGGATCAATTGTTCTTGATTGCTTGGATGGCGAACCTGGTGCAACCGCTATAAGTGGCAAGCTTAGATTTAGAGATAGCCAAACTTATTATTGCGAGATGCTGTCTGAAATCGAACGCCGCGATTACATGCTAGAGTGGAAACTCGAGATTAAGAGAACCATCGTTAACCTCACGCCTCAGAGCTACTATTCAGCACAATTTGATTTCGAATACATAGCACCGTCAAACTTTGCAATTACTCTTATGAGTAGCACAGGAGAAAGCTTTAACACTCAAGTGACGGACTCATATACTGCGTATTGTTTAGATGGCAATGATTGCACAATGACCGCAAGGCTTGTTAATAATAACGGCGTGGAAGTGATCGCACGTGAAATTAACATCCAACCTCTTGTAGCTACCGCAAATCAGTCCAATTGCAACATCACGACATTAAGCCCAAACCCAGGCGACTCAGTTGTCACGTATAACGATGACGGAACAATAAACGTCTATCGCAAAATGGATGCGGTAGCACAAACACCAAACACCTACTACGATGCGGCGTTGGTTCACGAATCCGTCTTTGAAGACAATGTTGGAACCTATGTTGACAAAGGGGTCATCCACAACATCAGCGATGAGAAATTCTCTGTCATCGAAGGCATTGACTTGCAGTATTACAGCTTCAGGTATTACAAGGCGATATATCTAAACGATGTCTATTATCTCTTTGATGAAACATATCCATCAGGTGGAATTGAACACGGCGATTCGTGGTATATAAGCGGATTGTACGACTCCCCGACTAACAAAACCGAATTGACGTTAACCATGAATTCATGGTCCGTGATAGAAAATTGGTATGAAATAGATGGGGTCGAATACCAGTTTGATTCATTCACGGCAGGAGAAAACGATTACACGATAATCGTCGATGGAGATGCGAGAAACAAAGAACTCAAAGTCAGGTGCGCAAGATATGGCGATAATTACGATGCCTATGCACAAGAAATTGAGATGAAAGGAAGTAGGTACAGAATTGAGACCTACGAACTAATAGGAATCCAATCAGTTTAAACTGATATAAATATATGGAGGAAAACATATGAAAAAGAAGACAAAAAATCAGAAGATAATGAGCATTGTCAGCATTGTCTTAGGCGCTCTCGTGGTCGCATGGTTCATCGCTTCAGCCATCATTGAGGCTGCAGCTCCAACAAGCGATTACGGAACGTGGATGAAAGGCGTGTGGGATGTTACACAAATCCCTGCGGCGTGGAATGAGCACTACCCAGTCATTCTCCACTCACTCGTCCTTATCGTCGTTGTGTTTGCTATAAGCAAAATCTTAAGAACAATATTCGCTAAGATAATGGAAAAGAGTAACAGAGCAAAGACTGTCATCACCTTGCTTGATGGAATCATCAAATACGGTTGCGCAATCGTCTTGATCTTCCTTGTCTTAGACGCATTCGGAGTTGAGACAAAAGCCATTTGGGAATCGGTTGGTATCCTCACTCTTATCATTGGTCTTGGTGCTCAGTCATTAATTGCTGACATCATTGCCGGAATCTTTATCATCTTCGAAAATGAGTACAATGTCGGTGAAATCGTCTCCATCGATGATTTCCGTGGTACAGTCGCGGAAATCGGAATTAGAGCAACAAAGATCCTTGATATGGCAGGCAACATCAAGATCATCAATAACTCAGATATCAAGAATGTCGTCAACCTCTCAAGAGAACTATCATTAGCTATCGTTGATTGCGAATTCCCTTATGATGTCCCCGTCGAATTCGTCGAAAAAATCCTTAAGGATGCATTCCCAGAATTCAAAGAGAAGATCCCTGCAATCATCGAGGGGCCATTCTATAAAGGTGTATCCGCTTATGAGGCATCAAATGTTGCTGTAAAAATCGTCGCAAAGTGCGCTGAAGAAGATAGATACCAGGTCCAAAGGGACTTGATGAGAGAATATAGACAGCTCTTCATCGCTCATGGAATTGACCTCAGCTTCGACCAGGTTGTCATCAATCAGCCTTCAAAGACAGAAATCAAGGTAACAAAGAAGATCAAGGATGAGGCTCAGAAGTTCGTCGAAGAGCAGAAAGAAGCTTCAAGCGGTCTTGAAGAAAACGTTTCGTCAAACGTTTAATAGGATTAGAGACAAATGAAAGGGGCGTCCATTTTTCATCGGACACCCTTTTTAAATTAGCTTCTTTTAACTTTGATATACTCAATTAGCTTTTTTATTCCAAATCCGACAAAATAGGTCGCTGAAGCGCCAAGTGAGAAGTAAATGATAAATGCAATAACATAGAGGAAGTATGGCCTCTGGCTAGGCATTATGGCCCCAAGAATAGGATATGAGAAGAACTTATCGCCATAATTTACGTTGTAATAAGAAATATAGAATAAATTACTTGGCTGGCTAGGGTCGATTGCGTGAAGAATAAAGTTACCGGCAACCGCCAAAAGGACCATACCTGCATAAGCTATTAATGATGCTATAGCGCCTTTCCTCTTAT
>JAKSVF010000060.1 GCA_024408235.1 Bacilli bacterium | reverse complement strand
TAATGCGTCTTATAAGATAAAAGAACGAATCAGATTAGTATTTGAACATAAAACATATGGATACGGCTCAAAATGGCTGAAATCGATAAAAAGAAAAACGCCTAGGTTTTACGCTAGACGTTAATTCTTTGAATTTAAGCGTTACTCTGTGACAGTGATTGTCTGTGTAGCTTCGAAGTCGCCCCACTTTGCGGTGACTGTGTATTCACCTGCTGCTGCGAACTTGCCATCAGAGAGCATTCCTGCTTCATCTGTCCATTTAACTTCTTCTGGTTTCCAAACCGATGAATATTTAAGTGACTTGATGACATGGTTTGCTGTCCAACCACTTCTGTCGAATCTATCGCCGACTTTATACTGGCAATTATCGCCTGCTGTGTCGATGAAGATAGCAACGTCTGGATAGTATAAGTAACCAGAAACGATGATTGAACGTCCATCGCCCCATCCTGGATGCATGAAGACGTAAACTGATTTGTCATAGAAACCTGTGCAGTCTTCTGTGATAAGAGAAGCGTATTTTTCGCTATTTGATACCATGATCAAACAGTCTTTGATATCTGTGCCATCCTCATCAGTGCCTCTGTCGAGAGATGAGTTGTACCAATAACCCTTGAAGTTTGTGCTGTTGGATTTTCCTGCATACAAACCATCATCCCAGAGATAGAGATATGTGAAGTACTCATTGTACTGTCCCTGATAACCTTCTGAATATCTTCCTTCGAAGTAATAGACGAGGTTGTGTCCTTCTCTGTTGAGAGTGAACTGTAATGCGTTGAGGTCAGCTGCTCCGAAATCCCATTCAGCCTGTTCTTTTATAATGACCGAGGCAGGATCGAAATCATATTCATATGCATCTGCGGCAGCCTTGATTTCATCTGTGATTGGATCAAAGGCTGGCTCTTCCTCTTTTTCAGAAGAAGTACCTGTGTTTTCTGCTTTGGAAGCATTTTTCTTCATGCTTGTAGCAATAAGTGATGAAGAGAGGGTTGCAGCAACAACGAGAACTGCGCTGACAGCGACTTTAGCGATTGGAAGAGGAGCAGCTTTGATAGCCCATTTTGCCTCTTCTGAATCTTCTGATTTGAGGAAGCCAACGAATGCGGCGACGATTGCTGATAAGACAATGACGAACTGCATTACGATGTAGAACACGTTTGTTCCAAGATCACCGCCCTGATAGTGGACGTTGTTGATTTCGTCTGCGATCAAGTTAGGGATGAGGAGAACTTCCTTCATGAGGGAGAGACAGTACATGACTAACGCACCAAGATGGACGAATCTGTACTGAGGTACGATAAGTGCTGCAATTTCAACAACTGCACCAGCGATTAAGAAGATGCCGATTGTTTCAGGAACCTGGCCAGCAGCGTTGTTTGCCATAGCTCCACCATATGTTGCAAAGAAGACGATCGCTGTAATGATAGCGATGACTGCATCAGCGACTGCAATATAGAAGCCAAATGACTTTGTTTTTAAATAATTCTTAATTGAATCCATTGTCGTTTCCTCCCATTATGCAACCTTCTTCTTGGAAAGAACTTCCATGAAGATATAGACACCGAATAAGAGGCCTGTAGCGGCTCCAAATCCGATTTCAGTACCATTGACGACTTTCTTCCACCATGGGTTGATTGATTCTTCGATTTCTTCTTCAGAAACGCGGACACCACCCATCCATGATCTTGAGATGGAGTACATAATGTATTTGTTAGCTCTCTGTAAGCAAGAAAGGATTGTACCGTCATCATTTGATACGACCCAGTCTCTTAACTGGCTACCACGATTTCCATCAAGACAGAAGATGTCTGTGCCGCAATATAACATTGCTGGACCATTAGAGTAGTTGGATGTGTTAGAACCGGTTAATGCGTCATCGATGATCTGTCCTCTGTACTTCCACTCGCCTCTCATGACATCCAACATGAGTGGTTCGTGACATGCAGCGTATCTAGCACCGATACGGTTATATGATGTCATGATGCCTAAGCCGTGTCCTTTGGTTAATGCGCCTTCGAATGGTCTTAAGTAGATTTCACGGATAGCCTGTTCGTTACACCATGTCTGGACACCCTGACGTCCTGATTCCTGGTTGTTCAAGAAGCAGTGTTTGACGTTCATGATCAAACCTTTTCTTCTTGCTGCGCCAACAACGTTAGCAGCGCAAAGATAGTTCATGACACCGTCTTCTGTCATATATTCAGAAGCACGTGAACCATAAGGGGTTCTGTTGATGTTCATACCTGGAGCGTTAACGCAAGCGACGCCTGCAAAGATCGATTCTTCACCAAAGAAGGCACCGAACTTCTTCTGCATTTCGTGGTCGAATGTAGCTGTATATGTAGGGCCAGTTGGGAATCCTGTTGCCCATCTCTTATCACCATATCTGAATCTTGATAATAAGCCCTCTGGACCTTCTGCAACTGAGTTTCCTTTCTTAAGGACTTTCTTAACGTCGAGAATACCACGGTTATCTGAGACCGAGATGACAAGATCATCTAAGTCCATCTGTTTAATGAATGAATCCCAAAGTTCTGCGCCATCGTAGCCTTCGTATGGTCCGTCTTCAACTTCACCTTCAAGAGGGATCTTCATCATGTCGTTGAATGTAAGAAGCTTCTCTTCGCCGTTGAATTCGAATGGAACATTGTAATCAATTCCATCACCATCTTTATAAGAAGGGGTATCATCAGTCTTGCTGTAATACTGTCTCATATCGGTATCGGCACCGACAGCAGGTGATGCCGTGGTTGTTGTTGGGAATGTCTCTTGCCAGTCTGTTCTGTCAAGATAAATTATGCCATCCTTACCGTTCTTCTCTGCCATCCAGTTGTAGTCAGCATCGTCGAACTGGTTTGTGACTTCGACTGAATCATCATAACGTGATTTCTTGTATGTGATGAAATCATCATCGATCTGAACCTTAGCAACCGCTTCGGTGTTTGCTGTATAAGCGTTTCCGAGGTGGTCATACAAGGATGCGCTTGGGCTCTTGACGCCAATGATGTTGTTAAGAGCTTCGTGAGCGCCGTTACCAACTGCGAAATAATAGTCGCCGCCTTCGAGAACATACGTTTTAGCTTCAACGTAGTCGTATGTTGTTAAGAAGTACTGGTCAAATGTAACATCGACTGTCTTTGTCTCACCAGCCTTGAGGTCAACTTTCTCATAGTTCATGAGAGCGATTGAGGATTTGCCTAAGCCATTATCCTTATCGTACTGGGTGTATGGCTGCTGTGCATAGACCTGAACAGATGCCTTACCGTCGACTTCGCCTGTATTTTTAACTTCGACTTTGACTGTCCACTGGTCTTTTTCACTATCATACTTAGCATCCTTGATTTTCTCTTCGAATGTTGTGTATGAGAGTCCGAATCCGAATGGATAGCCCATTTCATCGGCGTAGTTCCATTCTGACTTATTTATATAAGTTCCTTTAGTACAATCTGCGTTGCCCTGTCCTAAGACACAGTCTTCATAACGGGTCTCATAGTACTTGTAACCAACATAGACGCCTTCTTTATAGACGACGCACTGGCTGTTACCGAAGTTCTGGTATGCAGCAGATGATGATGCGCTTGCTGCCATGGTTGTTGAAACGTGACCTGAAGGGTTAACGTTTTCGCCTTCAGCGTTCTTGCCCATTAATGCATGGACAGCGCCTCCGACGCCGTAATATCCAGGAACACCGATGTACATACATGCATCGATATCATATTCTTCGCTCTCAACCCAATCAGTAGACATTGCAAGAGGTGAGTTGATAAGAACAATGACCTTTTTGAATGTGCCATTATCCTTGTACTCTTTTGCTAGTTTCAAGAGATCTTTTTCATTCTGCTTGAGATCAAGCTGCCCAGCACCTGGGTCAGTGTTTTCTGTACCGATACGGACGATTGTGATGATTGCTGCATCACCATAATCTTTGAATGTGTTTTTCTTAGTATCAGTAAAGTATGAGATTGCGCCTTCAACATTGGTTGATGGAGTTGTCATACCTGAGACTTTTCCTTCGATATCATCGTAGCATGCGTGGTTGATTTCGAATCCGTTGTTTTCGAATGCCTTACCCATTCTGACGACTAAGTTGTCGTTTGGAGCAGCACCACCTGCGCCTGAACGCATGAATAAGTTTCCACATCCACGTCCTAAAAGGGTGACATTTCTCTCATCCTCCTTGAGTGGTAATGCGCCGTTCTCGTTTCTTAAGAGAACTGAGCCCTGCTCAACTGCTTCCTCACAGAACTTGTAGGAATCCTTGATCATCTTTCTCCAACCATTGTCGGATAAAGAGCCATCTTCTTCAGCGTATGCAGAACCTTCGACTTCATCGGAATCGATTTTGTCGACTTTTTGTCCGGTGAGGCCTAAAGCATCGTTGATAAGACCTTCGTTAATAACCGATAACTGCTGAGCAGAAATCATCAAGGCTGTTAAGAGGGCGCCAACGGATGTTAAACCTAACCATAATTTTGGCTTTGCCATGTTTTTCCTTTCTTCGCTTGCGCGACTTAAGTAAGAGTCTTCTTGTCGTAACGCATAAAAGACCCCTACTATTTTTATTACTGGTTGTTATAACTATATATAGTTTGTTTAAATCTGAAATAGATAGTCTTGCGATATGGCATGGACAAATGATTTATAAATCATTGTAAATATTGATGTCATTTCTTGGGTAAACTGTTAACTTTTTTGAGATAAAGAGCAGATTTCTACTAGCAAAACTCGCACATACGCACTTAGGCGCGTTTTTATAAAGAAATAAGGATTTATGACTTTTTTGCTAATGTTTGATAAATTGGCATAAAAAAGCGCCCCTATTGCTAGGAGCGCTGATTTTCAAATCGGAGGATTAATACTTGTATTTGCCTTCAGCTTTGATTGTAGCCTGAGCTGCTGCAAGTCTTGCGCCTGGGACACGGAATGGTGAGCATGAGACGTAGTCACAGCCGTATTTGTGGAAGAGTTCGATTGACTCTGGGTCACCGCCAGCTTCGCCGCAGATACCGCACTGGAGTGCAGGATTTGCTTCTTTACCAGCTTTGACTGACATAGCGATGAGTGCGCCAACACCGTTGTCATCGAGTGTCTTGAATGGATCGAAGTCGATGAGGTTGTTTGATAGGTACTCATTGATGTATGTTGAGTAGTCGTTTCTTGAGAATCCGAATGTGAACTGGGTTAAGTCGTTTGTTCCGTATGAGAAGTAGTTAGCTTCTGGAGCGATTTCTCCAGCTGTAACTGCTGAACGTGGAGTTTCGATCATTGTACCAATGACGTAGTCGAGTTCAACAC
>JAKSVF010000006.1 GCA_024408235.1 Bacilli bacterium | reverse complement strand
AACCCCCACTAACGGTTTAGCAAACCGTCCCCTTCGGCCTCTTGGGTATGTCTCCGTGCCGTAATAATATACACCAAAGATATTAAACGCGCACCCACAATTTTAAATTTGTGAGTGCACGCTTATTTTAGAAAAGGAATACAAAGCCATCTTTATCCATATCGATGTTGTGTCTCCAACGGATATTGGATTTCAAAGCGGAGGTCAAATATCTCTCCACTGTCGAATTGAGAACCTTGAATCCAAGAACGCTTAATGCGATTTTCTCCAGATCCTCTAAAGATATCTTGCCCTGTATGAGCAAAATGTCGTTATAAAGGTTTCCGAGTTCAATAAATGAGTAATCCGTGATCTTCCTATCAACTTCTTCTGTAAGAGGACGATAGAACTGATATTGAGCCATTTGTTCACTGTTTGGCCAATAGAACTTATTTCCTGAACAAATCTCATGAGGCATCTCAATATATCTAAGACACTTGAAGAATAGGTTCTTTGTGGCATCCCCTAATCTTGTCGTCCCAATCACGCCCTTAAAAATGCTTTCAAGCCTCTTCTCTGAAACAGGGTACTCAGTTTCAATGGCTTCTCTAAGTTGAGGAGCGATCAATTCAACCGCTTCAAACGCTTTTGGGTCTTCTAACTCAACAGGATTTGGCATGTATGCTCTATAGCCTATCGCATTCTTTCCGGTTTGTTTCTCTTCTTTTTCAAAGACAATATCTTCGGTACATGGTCTAGATTCATTTCCACTAGACCCCCCGCCATTCTTCGCATCGTTAACCGCGTTGATGATTCTAGATATGACTTCGGCTTTATGGTCAAAGTATTCAACTGACCACACTCTAATGAGATTCCATTTAAGGCGTCTGAGCATCGATGGTTGGACGATGTTCCTGTCTCGGCAGGTTGCCGAGCATTCGTAAGACCTTCCATCAAGCAAGACTCCTAAAACATATTCCTCAGGGTTCACCGGATTATAGATGGCCAGGTCGACCTTAAATGTAGAAGCGCCAACATTGATGTCTACTTTAAAGCCTTTCTTACGTAAATCTTCAGCAAGGAAATCGGCAATCGACATCTCGTCATGCATTGAAGCGTTCTCATATGAGTTTGTGATTGCATCAACGCCGTATTTGGCAAAGAGCAAGAATTCCTTCAGGTATCTAGCGCCATCATTCTTTGTTCTCTCGCTTCTAATCTCTTCAGGATCAATAGACGCGAAGACAATCATCTTCTCACGAGCACGCGAAACGGCAACGTTGAGTCTTCTTTCGCCGCGTTCTCTTGATAACGGGCCGAAGTTGAGTCCAAAGTTTCCGGTCTTCTTATCGTGACCATACGTGATCGAGAACAAGATGACATCTCTCTCATCACCCTGAACATTTTCAAGGTTCTTCACGAAGATCTCTTCTCCGCCTGGGGTAGTTGGGTACTCCGGATGTTTTGCAAACTCTTTATCTAAAAGATCATCGATTAGATTCTGCTGTGCTTCGTTAAACGTGACGATACCTATAGAATGCTTCGAAAGTTCTTCATCCTTTAGTCGAGTAACCACTTCTTTAACGATTGCTTCAGCTTCCTGAACGTTCCTTCCTCTGCCCTGTTCATAGAATCCGCCGACAAAACGATATGAAACACATTCTTTTTCTTCTTGAGCCGATGGGAATGTGAGCAATCCGTTCTTATAGAACTTCTTATTTGAGAAGGCGATTAATGATTCGTGTTTGCTACGGTAATGGCATGTGAGTCTGCGTCTAGGGATGCCAAGGACAATGACATCATCTAAAAGAGATTCGAGATCTTCTCCTGTAGACGAGAATAGGTCATCTGTTGCCCCATCTAAGGTTATGTTGGAAGAGAAAAAGTTGGTAGGAGGCATTTGCTGCTCATCTCCAGCGATGATGCAACACTTGCCACGTCCAATGGCACCGATCGCCTCAGATGTTGGGATTTGGGATGCCTCATCGAAAATAACTGCGTCGAAGTGATATTTGCCTGGTTCAAGATACTGAGCAACAGCAAGAGGAGACATAAGCATGCATGGGCATACCTTCTTAATCAAAGACGAGAATTCATCATCATTAAAGATTTGCCTTAATGTCGTATTTCTACCTCCATTTTTAGCAAGTTTCTTCAATGCAGCAATTGCGGTTGAACCGGCGTAATTGTAGTTTGCCATCGGATAATTAGCAGTAACTTTGGCGGCCGTTTCTTTTATAACTAGAGACGAGAATTCATCTATGAGCGAACCATATTTCTCAATTGTGTTATCTATTTCTCTAGATGATAAAGCTCCTAGGTTGTCCTTATCTAAAACACATGAAAGGATTCTATAGAACACCGCATTCTTGAAAGAAGGAATGATTTCAACGCCTTTTAATTTGCCTTCTTCATACGCATCGATTAGAGAGTCTGGCACATAGTTTCTTGCCATGTCCAGTTCAACAAGGAGCGATGTCCATTCGCCAACTCTTCCTCCGTTGTTAACACCTTCATTCAACTTGCTTGACAAACGGTCAAAGTAATTGTCGAAATCGCCGTATTTAGAAATAACAAATTCATATTTAGACTTGAGGTTAGTTTCGGTCTCATGAAGTATCTTAAGATCAGATATCAACAGATCAAAATTACGATTCTCCCAGACTTCTTCCGAATTGATGAGGAACTTTGCGTACTCTACGAGCTTATCCTTATCCTCTTCTCTAAACGTTGTCATTGATGATAAACAATCAGAGATGTTCTTCGTCTTATCAATGATGGATAGAGCATTTTCGGCACCGGCTTTATTGGTGATGTTAAGTTCTGCTAAGACCTTCTTTTCGTATGGCCCCGATAGCGATATCGCCTCAACCAGCAATTCTCTTGAGATCAACTCATCGAGTTCACGTTCAAAAGCCTTGAACACTTTTTTATCTTTAGCGTGTTTCTTCCAAGGAGATTCAACAGCATTCTTAGCCCCGATTCTCTTAAAGAAACCGAGTTGCATTGCAGCCTCATAATCTTTCTTGGCCTGTTTAGCATTCATTGAGAAAACGGACTCTTCCCATCTGCTCAGTAAGTCTTCTTCAAGAGCGAACTTGTCACGAACGTGGACGATAAGATCTCTTATCAATTCATATTTTTCACGGAACGTCTCGTAGCCTAAGACTTTCTCATGGACCCCTCCTTCTTCTCTTAAAGCTGTGACCATAGCACATAGCGCCTCTGCGTTATTTCTAGTTGTAGGAGTCACATCCTTGAGTTTTAAGAACGCGTTGTATAAATCAAGCTGATGCTTCCTTAAAACGGATGAGTAATTTGCAATATCTTCCAAGGCTTTATCCCTGTTAGATAACGAGTACACTCTAGATGTGAAACCGAGCAAGGCGTTAGAAGAATACTCGCCGTTAATAGATATCTTGTTTTCTAAGTTAGATAATTCATCAATGGCGATTTCATATGACTCTTTTGTGAGTGATGCAGCATACTGCTCATCGATAGTGAGTTTTCCTTTGTATTTAGCTAAAGACAAATAGCCAACGATCGCATCATAACAAGATAAGAAGAAACCATTCTCTTTATGAATCTTATCTAGGACTGAGTTCAATGCTTCTCTTTTTATGGAAAGATCGTTTGCAATCTTAGAATAATCTTCTGGAGACTTAGTTGAACCATAATCAAGCATTGCTCCAAGTCTGGCAAGAACTTGCGATTTTGAGGCATTCGCACTTGATAACTCAAGAGTGAAATCGCCTAAGCCAAGATCGTCTAGCCTCTTTTTGACAACATTTAACGCTACTTCTTTTTCCGCGACGAAAAGGACAGACTTACCATGATTCATATAGTTGATAATCATGTTAGCAATAGTCTGTGATTTACCGGTACCTGGAGGGCCGTCGAGTACGAAAGATTCGCCTTGGAGGGAATCGGAAATGGCTTTTATTTGGCTCGAATCAGCCGGAAGAGGGATAGCCAAAGAAGATGGGTCCAGTTTATTATCCATGTCTTCATATGAGACCAGATCATCTCTATCATCCCATGACTTAACGCCTTCGTATAAGGATCTAACAACAGGATTCTTCAGAAGCTCTTCTCTTCTGGTCTTAAGGTCTGTCCACATGGTGAAGTGAGCGAAACTAAAGATGGAAATAGTTGAGACGTCTTCTATTAATGTCCAGTTATCCTTCGCCTCAATTCTCTTTTTTATTGTGTTGAAAATCTTCCTTACGTCAACGATTCCGTTACTATCTTTTGGAAGATTCTCGGTTGATATATCAGTTATGTCTAAACCGCAGTTGTGCTGGAAATATTGGAATAAAGTCGTGTTTAACTGAAGGTCTTCGATCGAATATTCGAAAGAATAATAGAGTCCGCTCTTTCTTTTTGGCATTCTGATTGGAAGCAAGAATAAAGGAGCAAACATTGATCCCGAATTATTCTTTGCGGCCTTTTCATTATCGAACCACCTGATAATACCAAGGGTTAAGAACAGAGGGTTGCATCCGCTTTCTTCTAGCGCGGTTGTCGCTTTTCTGGATAAAGACTTGAGGTAATCATCTCCCCTATTGAGTTCAGAACAACCTAAGATTGCCCCTCTTCTATAAGCGGCATCAGCGAGGTCTCCATATTCAATTCTTGAGAACATGTATGGACCCTTGTTCTCTTTTGATGATGTGCAGTTAATGGAACAGTCGATAGAAACTTTCTCATTCTTCGATAAGAATTCGATGAACTTAATTGAATCAGGAACGATGAACTCGACACCGTTTTTTGGGAAATTCAGATTGATTAGCTTGTTCTTGAGATTGAGGTCTAAGAGTTTCTCTTCCCAGTATTCAAACTTATCCTTTGGACGATAGTCCTCTTTATTCATGATAACGCCACGATGTTCTAAATCGATTTTCTCGATGGTGTCGTTGTAATCTTTTTCCAAAATGGATGTATCGATGGAATAGGTTCCATCAGATAGACCATGTGGCGTTGGGATTGGTAAAGTCTCGCCTCTATGAGATGAAACGATATCAATTGCGAGGAGGCCAGGGTGATTAATTAAATAATCTTTTCCGTTGATTATTGAATTCTCAAACGGAACAGGGAACGATGCGACCGTCACGTCTGTAGGATTTATCACAAGAATTTCATTGATGCCGTCAGAGATGGCGTTAGATAAAAGCGTGAGATTGTCTTCGACATTATGAGGAAGATGTTCATCATCGAGCATGACACCCGCAAAAGCGTGGCCTTTCACGATATTCAAAAGGGGGTTCAGTCCAATAGATTCGAGAACAGAACAATAGAGAAGCGAGATGTCTAAACACGTGCCAACCTTCTCTTTGATAACTTGGTAAGGGAGTCTCACTTTTTGGAAAGTCTTTTCAAACGATGCAGGTGGCTCGCTGTATCTGATGTTTAAAGACTGCAAGGCAAGATAGACGGCATGCGCTTCTTCTTTAACTTTGTTAGGGTCATGATATTGATATCCGGCAAAGTCACTTCTTCCATAGGTATTCATCAAGATGTTAGAAGCGTCTCTAGCCACTTTTTTGACCTCATCGTCCTCAGGAGTGACAAAGGATGAGAGAATATCAATCTTATCTCCGATTATGTCAGAGGCAGCCTCTTCTATAGGCAATATCTTAAGAACCTCGGTCTTGTGAGTGATGACTTCACCATCTTGATCACATAACCTCAAGGTTAACGTTGTAACCATAGGGGCGTTGAGCTTATATAGTTCCATTGCGTTCACGGTACATGAGAAAGCGTCAACCTCGGTAATCTTGTTACGCTGAATATCGGTGAGAATGGTGTCTTCGATTACGATGAACGGGGAATCAGATGAAATAGAAAGCGTTGCGTGTTCAATATCGACCAAGGAATCGTTCTTAATTGAAACTTTGCGCAAGAAAGAATAGAAATTCTGCTTGTTCGTTCCTTTCCTTTTCTTCAATAAAACCTCAGCCTGATAGTTAACATAGTTGATGGAATCAGCAAGGTCGGTTGTCAAAATAACTAAATCCTTCTCCATATCTGCACCTCTCGTATATTTATAATCTATATAATAATTTCATTATTTAAAGTCTTGATTTTAACTATTTTCTATGGCGGTGTTTAAAGTGGGAAAAAATCTTTAAAAACGCAAAGAAAAAAGGCTCGAAAGCCTTATTCTTTTCTCTTTTCGATTCCTAGCTCGTATATCAAGTTAAGAAGTATTGATCCGATCGAGTTGCCGACAATGAATAGTAAGATATATAAGATGCCTTTCCAAATGTATCCAGATTCTGTTGTTATGCCAGCCATAAAGTAGAACATGTCCGCGATACAGTGTTCAAAGCCAGAGACGATAAAAAGCATTATGCATAGCACAATCGGCAATAGATGCTTTCCTTCGCATTTGCGATTGATGAGAACGGTGAGATGAATGATGAAACCACAGAACACTGCGTTTACGAACTCAAGCCAAATCGGTTTATCGAACTTGGATAGGAATAAAGCCTTGCACGCTCCATGGAGTTCAGGAACAAATCTCGCAACGACTCCAACAAGGAAGGCGCCAACGCAGTTGAAAGCAAGTACAACTAAGAGGAATACGATAGAGTCCCATTTAGGCTTAGCAAATCCGATCTTCCCTGTGAACAGATTCTGCTGCAATATGAAAATTGAGATCAAGCCCAAGGAGAACAAAAACATCCCCAGAATCGGATAACCCTTCACGCTACAAAAAACGTTAGAGTATCCTGCGATGCCAATTAAGAGTCCTGCCAAAATTGATTTAAAAATAGTTTGCTTCATGATTCTATAAATAAAGCCGAAGACAAAATGTATCCGGCTTTTTAATTAAATTAATATGCTTTAGCGAAATAGGCAATAATTGTTGATGGCTTTCCGCAAACTGGGCATGGTTTTCCGCCCTCTTCGATGTCCTTGTAGATGCATCTAGCTGTGCCACCACCAGTGATTTCCTTGATTTTGAGTTCGCACTCTGCCTCGCCGCAGAATGCCATTCTTGCATATCCGCCATCAGCGATTGCAGCGTTGAGTTCTTCAACATTCTCGACATCCTTGATTGAGTGCTCAAGGTGTTCCTTTGCTTTGTTATACATAGCGACATGAATATCCTTTAAAACAGCAGGAATGTTCTCTTTGATGTAATCAAGTGTGACAAGTGACTTCTCACCATTTAATCTTTCGACGAGTGTGACCTGTCCATTAGCAAGATCTCTTGGGCCGACTTCAATACGAAGAGGGATACCCTTCATTTCGTATTCAGCAAACTTCCATCCAGGAGTCTTTGAATCATCCTTGTCGAGCTTAACTCTGATTCCTTGTTCTAAGAGAGCGTTCTTTAAATCTTCGCATGCCTCAAGTACTCCAGGTTCCTTCTGTCTGATTGGGACGATGACAACCTGAGTTGGAGCGACATATGGAGGTAAAACTAATCCATTATCATCACCATGAACCATGATTACTGCACCGATTAAACGTGTTGATACACCCCATGATGTCTGGTGTGGAACTTCAAGCTTATTGTTTCTTCCTAAGTACTGGATTCCATACGCTTTTGCGAAACCTGTACCGAGATAATGTGATGTTCCAGACTGGAGAGCTTTGCCATCGTGCATAAGTGCTTCAATTGAATATGTCGCAACAGCACCAGCAAATTTCTCGTGTTCAGTTTTTCTTCCTTTGACGAATGGGATAGCTAAAACGTTTCTACCACAGTCATCATAAATGTCGAGGAATGTTTCGACGTTGTGTCTAGCCTGTTCTTCTGTCTCGAATAAGCAATGTCCTTCCTGCCAAAGGAATTCTGATCCTCTCAAGAAAGGTCTAGTTGTCTTTTCCCATCTGACAACTGAACACCACTGGTTGAACATCTTAGGGAGGTCTCTATGTGAATTGAGGATATTCTTGTATAAGTCAGAGAAAAGGATTTCTGAGGTTGGTCTTATGATGAGTGGATCTTCAAGTTTCTTACCACCACCATATGTGGCTACTAAACACTCTGGAGCAAATCCTTCAACATGCTCTTTCTCTTTAGCGAACATTGATTCTGGGATGACCATAGGGAGATAGACATTCTCTGCTCCCTCAGCTTTGAATCTCTTGTTGAGGTAATTCTGGATCTCTTCCCAAATTGCATATCCATAAGGGAGATAGTTGATGAATCCCTTAACTGAGGAATAGTTCATCAATTCTGCTTTTTTGCAAACGTCTGTGTACCACTGGGCGAAATCTTCGTCCCTTGATGTGATAGCGTTGTTCTTTAACTGTGCCATAAAGTGTTATTTCCTTTCACTGATGCCGTAAAGCCTATCAAGGCTTCTCTTATTAATTGGTTTTAAATTGTCGTCATATGGAGAGAATGCGTCGGATGATATGTAATCAATACCCGCTCCAACTACCATCTCAATAGACATCCACGATGTGAGGTTCGTTGCGATAATCGGTTTGTCGAACTTGACGAGTTTATCTACAAGCGCGCTGATCTGCGAACGAATCTTTGCTCCCGATACATCGCCTGTTGATTCTGCAAAGTCGATGAAGAATGAATCGCATCTTGCATAAATGTTATCCGTGAGGTTCAGTCTCTTGTCATCCAAGAAGAGCGCCACATTGTAACCTTTTGTCTTTAACTCAACAAGAGCATTGAAGAACGCTTCGTTCTTGTCTTTCGTTGTGTATGTGAATATATCTGATTCCTTGAAGACGAACATGATGTTGGCTTCTTTGGCTTTTTTCATCTTCGGCATTGATTTCATCAAGGCGCCAATTTCACAAACCATTGTAGGCAGGTAGATGATCAAATCCTTATCTTCGCCTCGTTCTGCCGTGAAGCGTCCGACTGTATCTTTCACTATTGCGCTGAACAAAGTTCCAGAGTCTTTTGCTCTATAAGCGTAGTTCTTCATTTCTTCAATGCTATCGAACGCAGTGTTAACAGGAATCGTTCTAACCATGTAGCCCTGAACTTTTCTTTCTTCAACATTGAAGACTGGGCGGAACTTGTCCACGAACTTCTTACCTCTAACAATCTTTGCGACTTCTGACTTGCAATCATCGGACTCGTCAAACGATGTTGCCTCGTTATCATCTTTGTCAAAGAATCCGAGGTTTGTGGTAGTCGTAAACTGGGCGTTGGACGCATAACGAGCACCTGAAACAATTTCGTTGTAGCCACCATTAACTTCGTTATTCTGAACTACACCACATCTAATTTCGTAATATGGCTCATTCGCTTTTTTCTTTCTTTGCTCATTCATGTCTTTCTCAACTCGGTTGATGACAGTGAGAGCAAGACTGATGGCTTGGCTTCTTTCCATCATGTCAAAGTTTGCGATAACGAATTCATTAGGGCTCAATTGTATGAGTTTAGAGGATCCCTTAACGAAATTGGATACGGATTTCTTGAAACGCATGATGACATCCGTAGACAAGTTGTTTCTAAACTTATCTAAGTCCACGCCTTCTCCATTATTTAGTTTAGGCGCCAGGGTGAAACAGAAGGTCATACCCCTATCTGTGCCGTTTCTATCTATAGCCTCGCCAAATTCGGCAACTGAGGATAGGTCTCTATCTTTAAGCTCAGCGTTTTTATTTGCGTATCTTATTAGATGATTTTCAAGATGTATTATCTGTTTATTGGTGTCTACCTTAACAACCTTGTAGAAAGATGGCGTTGTCTTTTTGGAATTTGCGAATTGGACATCGGCCTCAAGATAATTATCTACATTTTTCTTTTCAAGAAGATCGATTACCCAGCTCTTAACAACCGCTTGTTCATGGATTGGCATTGAAGCAATCCAGGATTCAAAAGGCATTCTCTTAGCGTATTTCATTCTGGAAGTGTTGAAATAGACGACTTCCTGCTTAATTAAATCAATTCTGATGACCCTCACAGTACTTGATGAATAGACGACGCCTTTATCAAAGCCAAGGTCTTTAAGATGACCCACTGTAAATCCAGCAATGAGAGCAATAAGCATCCCGAATAGAAGAACAGGAATGCTAACAGAAATCACAAGTGACCAGTTGATGGCATGGAAAAAAACGATGAGGGAGTCCCACCAGTTTCCAATTGTTTCGATAATATCAAATGCCATAAGTTGAACGGATGAAAAATTCATCCGAGAAATTGTATCACGAACGCGAGCATATGTAATATAGTCGGTTTCAATTGTTATGATTAAAACGATGAGTTAATATATCAACGCTCTTGGAGAAGTACCCAAGTGGTTCAAGGGGACGGTCTCGAAAACCGTTAGCAGGTCGCATGGTCTGGCGAGGGTTCGAATCCCTTCTTCTCCGCCAGTAAAAAATGACTCTGGGCTGACAATGGCTCAGAGTTTTTTTCTTCCAGATTCAACTAGCTCCTGTTCAAACAAATCTTTGTGTTTAATAGAGAACTCCTGGTGGTATTCTTCCGCCATATAAAACGCCTTTGAAGGCTCTATCGAGACGACAACGACTCTTCCTGTTGTCTTTTCAATATCATTAATCTTTGCTGAAGCAATATCTCTTTCATTAGTAGTATTGTAGTAGATTGCAGTCGTGTAAGAATGGCCTCTATCAATGAATTGTCCACCATCATCAAAAGGGTCGATGTTATCAAAGAATATATCCAGTATTTTCGAATAAGAAATCAACGTTTCATCATACTCAATTTCAATGGTTTCCCTATGCCCGGTCTCTTGATGCTTGACCTGCTCATAAGTTGGGTTCTTTTCATCTCCGCCCGAATAGCCACTGACCACCTTGAGGACGCCTTCTATGTTGAAAAACGGCGCAGCAATACACCAGAAACATCCGCCCGCTAAATACGCTTTCATTTAAAACAATTCCTTTAAGCTGTCTGCAACTAATTCCAAAAATTCTTTATCTTTATCCGTAAACCTTGAATATACAGGTGAGTCAATATCGATAACCCCTACAGTTGTTCCGTTCTTGATAATCGGAGTTACGATTTCGGATTTAGACAACGATGAACAAGCGATGTGTCCAGGGAATTCGTTGACGTTTGGAACGATGATTGTTTCTTGTTTAAGCGCCGATGTACCGCATACACCTTTACCAAATGGGATTCTAACGCATGCGACATCACCTTGAAATGGACCGACGAATAACGTGTCGCCCTGTGCGATATAAAAACCACACCAATTTAGATCCCCCAACTCATTTAATACTGCTGATACATTGGAAAGGTTGCTATATAAAGGCGCATTCTTGTCCACTATTGCTTTCACTTTGTTCAATAAATCCATAAACATAGTATAGCAAGAATTGGGCTATCAGTCTTACAATACTTTCATGCATAAAACCTTTTTATTTGACTGTGGAAACGTATTGATTAGATTCTCAAGAGAACATCATTTAGACGTCTGGGTTGGGAAAGATCCAGAAGATAGAAAGATGGTTTGGGATGCAGTGTTCACAAATTGGTATAAGACCGATTTAGAAATATCGACAAAAGAATACTTTGAACAGGTTAAGAAAGAATTGCCCGAAAGACTCCATGAAGCAGCCGGCAATATCATTTTCCATTGGAAAGAAGAAACTTGGCCGGTCGAAGGAATGGACGGATTGCTAAAGGAACTGAAGGAAAATGGGAAACAGTTAATACTGTTATCCAATATGCCAGACACTTTCTCTTATAATCACGATGATGTTGAGATATTAAGGCATTTTGATGCTCTAGTTTTTTCCTATTTAGTCAGAATGGCAAAACCTAATAAAGACATCTTTTTATATGTATTAGATAAATATAATTTGAGACCAGAAGAATGCTTATTCGTTGATGATAATGAAGCAAACATAAAAACTGCTGATGAATTAGGCATTGGAACATACCTTTTTGACCCTGACAATCCAAAGAAATTTATTGAAGAAATTAGGTCTAGTGAATTCTAGATTTTTATTCAAAAATATCGATTAAAACTAACTTTTTAAAAACATGGAAAACTCACGATGCCAGCGGATGTTTTTTTCGGTGTCATTATTTATTAAAAATAATATTGAATGTAGAAAAATTAACCCTATAATCTATCCCGCAAAAGCAATTTAGGCCAAGCTATTCATCAGTGAATACTTATACCAGGAGGAATTGCCATGGCTCGTAAGATTTTAGAGCTTAAGGGAGTCACCAAAAAATACGGTGAGAACGTCATCTTAGACAAGTTCAATCTCTCAATTAACGAAAACGAATTCGTTACCTTCTTAGGTCCATCAGGTTGTGGAAAAACAACCACCCTAAGAATCATCGCTGGTTTCGAAACCATGAATGAAGGTCAACTTCTTCTTGATGGTGTTGAAATCGAATCCCTTCCAGCACACAAAAGGCCAATTAACACAGTATTCCAAAAATACGCTTTGTTCCCACACCTCAATGTCTATGACAACATAGCATTCGGCTTAAGAAACAATGTATTTTCAAACGTTTACGACATCGGCGCGATGAACATGATGGAGAAATATGGTTTCGAGGAAGAAGAGATTGACTCTTTAATGAAGAAACTCACATTCATCGAAAAGCCAAAAGACGTTAAGAAATACCTAATCGAAACATTCTCAAATGAATCCGTCACATTCAAAGTAGAGGATGTCTTCAAGGCAAATAAAAAAGCAAAAACATACGCTGAAGTTAAAGATGAGGTTAATGCGTTATTAAACTCTCCAGCTTCAGTTGAAGATAATGCTCCAATAAAAAATGCAAAAGAGACGATTTTGAATGGGCTAAAAGAAAAGGATGTCTATTACAAAATGGTCACCGCTATCAAAGATAGACATTTCAAGGAAGACGTTATTAAAGAGGAAGTTACTGAGGCATTAAAACTCGTTAACTTATCCGGCTATGAAAATAGAGAAATCACTTCTATGTCCGGTGGACAGATGCAGAGAATCGCCATCGCTAGAGCTATTGTCAACAAGCCACGTATCCTTCTTTTAGATGAACCTCTTTCCGCTCTTGACTTAAAGCTAAGAAAAGCAATGAGACTTGAGCTTAGAGAAATGCAAAAGAAATTAGGCATCACTTTCATTTTCGTCACACACGATCAGGAAGAGGCAATGGTGATGTCAGACACAATCGTCGTCATGAATCAGGGTGAAATCGAACAGATCGGAAGACCTGAAGACATCTATAACACTCCAGTTAATAGATTTGTTTCCACATTCATCGGTGAGGCCAACATTTTCAGAGGCGTTTATCCAGAAGCAAGACGTTTAAATATGCTCGGAAAAACATTCAAAGTCTCGGCTCACGATTTCATGCCTAACGATCCAATCTATGTCATCATCGAAAAAGAAGACTTCGATATTTGTTCAACTGATATTGCTAAACTTATTGGTACAGTCAAGACTTGCAAATTCAAAGAAGGTCAGTACGAAATCGATGTTCAGATTGACGACAAGACCATCAAAATCATATCCGAAGATAAATTAAACGTCGGTGACGAAGTAGGACTTACGGTTGCTCCAGGTAACATTTACTGTGAGGACATCAAAGAAAATAAAGCAAAGATCCTTGCAAACTTTGATGACGCAAACATCCTTGAGGGCACATATGTGGGCAACCAATACGTCTCATTCTTAGGACAAAATTTCAAAACATATATCACAACATTCATCCCTGGGGAAGTTGTTGACGCTGTCATCAGACCTGAGGACTTTGACCTTGAGTTAGATGATCTCAGCAAAGCAATTATTGTAGGGACTGTTACAAAAACAGTCTTCACAGGTGTCACATTTGAAATCTGGGTAGATGTTAATGGCAGCACGCTCAAAGTTTCTGATTACCAGAACGTTGAAGTTGGAGACCAGATTGGTTTAAAGGTCGACTTCTACGAGATTCACCTCATGAAAGTCGCAGATGAATACCAACCTCTAGAAATTCAGCAAATAAGAGCTAAAGCTAGAGAAGAAGCATTATTGGAGAGCGAGAGCGAAGATGAAACGCTTTAAGAATCTTGCCATTCCATATCTTGTTTGGCTCATCTTATTGGTCGTTGTTCCACTTTTAGTCATGTTTGTCTTAACATTCATGAGCACAAATGGAACTGATCTTACGACTGCTATTTTCAGTATTGATTCCTATAAGAGAATGTTAGACCCTTCGATCTACAAGGCACTTTGGAATTCACTTTATGTTGCAGGCATTACTGTTATAATCTGTATCCTTTTAGGATATCCTGTTGCTTACTTCATCTCTTTCTCGCATTTGAAAAATAAGAAATTATTCTTGCTCTTATTAATTCTTCCAATGTGGTCAAACTCGATGCTAAGGATCGTTTCTTGGTTAAGACTTTTAAGCACAGAAGGACTAGCGGCTTTGAACCTTGTAGGTACCGATGCCGCGGTAATCTTTGTCACCGTTACAACATATTTGCCATTCATGATTTTCCCTATCTATACAGTTTTAGAGAAGCTCGATAGAAGTTTATTAGAGGCATCAGCTGACTTGGGTGTCCCTTCATTTAAGACATTTTTCAAGGTAACAGTGCCACTTTCATTATCTGGAGTTTCCTCTGGTGTCCTTATGGTTTTCTTACCAGCCGCTACAGGATTTGCTATCTCTCAGACAATCGGACAGGGCAAAGTCAGATTAATCGGAAACTTGCTTCAATCCGTCTTTGAAAAGAACAACTATAACTTCGGATCGCTATTATCAATATTCGTTTCCGTCATGATCCTTGCACTCGTGGCGGCGTTTAGCTTATTCGGCAAAAGGAGGGAAAACTAATGTTAGAAAAGAACTCCTGGAAGGGTAAGGTCATAGGAGCATTGAAGGCTATATTTGTCGCGCTTGTGTTCTCTTTGATGTACATCCCAATCTTCATCATTATCTATCAGTCTTTTAATAAGACTGCAAACTCCATTTCTCCTCTTGCGTGGGGCGGTTTCACACTCAAAAATTACGTCGAGATATTCACAAATAGACAACTATATACATCAATCCTCGACTCTTTACTCGTCTCACTTTGGACAACATTCATCGCCACCGTTGCCGGATTATTCTCCAGCATCGGAATCAACGCTTTAAATAGAAAAGCGCGCAAGGCAATGGATACCCTTAACAATATTCCAATGTTAAACTCCGAAATCGTCACGGGCATCTCACTCATGATTATTTTCTCGCTCTTGAAGCCGATCTTCCCTCAGATTTTCGGATTCACAAGCATGTTCCTAGCTCACGTCTTCTTCACCATCCCATATGTCATTCTTATGGTTCTCCCAAAGCTTGAGCAACAGGATGAGTCATTATTTGAAGCCGCTCAAGATCTAGGGTGCTCACCAGCTAAGGCTTTATTCAAAGTCATTATTCCATCATTAAGCACCGCTATCTTGATGGGCGCATTAATCGCATTCACCCTTTCAATCGATGACTTTGTCATCTCCTTCTACACTCAGGGTAACGGATTCTCCAACTTCTCCAACTACGTTTATTCTTCATACACAAAGAAAAACTTCTCAGCTGGCTCGTATGCATTCAATGCGCTGCTCACATTCGTAACGCTTGCAATCGTTCTCTTCATTAGTTTGAAGACATCAAAGAAAGAGAGGAAAGCAAAATGAAAAAAGTAATCGCAATCCTTTCCGTATTGGTTTTATTTACCGCATTCTCCGTTATCGTTTTGCAAACTCCTAGCGATATCCTCTACTTGCTCAACTGGGGTGAGTATATCAGCATGGATATGGTCGCTAAGTTCGAGAAAGAAAACAACTGTCAGGTTGTACTTGAAACCGTCACCTCTTCAGAGGCAATGTACCAAAAAATCACATCCAACACCACCTCATACGACATAGCAATTCCTGGCGACTATGTTGTCACTCAATTGTATGATGAAGGATATCTAATGAAGGCTGATGTTGAAAACACCGATTATGAATATTTGAGCGGTTATAAGACAGCATTCGCTGATAATCTTTCAGATATGATGGACAAATATATGGTCGATAAAGAAGGGGCTGGATTCTCCTCCTACTATTTCCCATATTTCTGGGGTGCATATTCAATGATATATAACGAATCAAACCCAGAGGTTGAATCTGTCATCCATTCAAAAGGTTTTGAAGCGCTCTATAATAGAAACCTCTACTCATCAAACGTTAAGATTGGTATGTATGACACATCAAGGTGGATTGTTGCTTCCTACTTAATGTCAAAAGGATTAGATCCTAACATCACAAGCTATGACGGAAGCCACGAAGGTGATTTATCCATAGAAATCCAGAACGATGTTATCAACATCCTCAAAGAAGTTAAATTCGATGAATTTGGAAACGATTCTCTTAAGAGAAACGTCGCTACAGGTTCACTTGATATGTGCTTCACGCAGTTGGGTGATTTCTTCGACACTTTATATCTTGTTTATGATGAAGCAAGCTTTGATGGCAACGTTGACTTCAATGTCTACATCCCTGACACCACAGCCGCATTCTTCGACTCGATGGTAATTCCTAAGACATGTCAGAACTACGACTTAGCTAACGCATTCATTAACTTCATGATGAATCCTGAAAACGCATATGAAAACGCCTGTGCAGTTGGATATTCTCCAACACTTAAAGGTGTAGCCGATAAATACCATGAAGCAGCTGCAAATGGCGAGTTCTACTATGAGAGCGACACTCCTGAGAAATCATTAACCTTATCAGATTTCTTAGACAAGTATCCAATGTACTTGAACCCGCTATACGGAAGCGCAAATGCATATATGCTTGAGCCAAAATCATCCCGCTACCTTACAACTTGCGAGACGATATTCAATAACCTGGCATAAAAAATAGCCCTCTAAGAGGGCTTTAAATTTGTTTTTATCTCTTAAAGACGGCAAGCAATGCAATGGTGCCAAGGCATCCCACTCCACCGATTCCAACGACAATCCATCTGATAGTCTGAGACCAGAATAACGAACCACCAAGAAGTCCTAACCAGAGCAAACCAAAGAAGATTGCGCCTTCAACACAAGCCAAGGTAAGTTTTGCATTACTAGACTTTGAGTGTGATTTCTCTAAGCTTGTTTTTTCGCTCATAAGATACCTCCGTTCTTGATGATTGAATAGACAGCTAAAGCCGCTAATCCAACCTGAATCGCCAAAGCAAGATATATGACGATGCTGAAATAGATTTTATTAGTTTTGTGGTGGCAAATAATTCTTCCCACAAATGATCCGAGTGCGCCACCGAATACAGCGAGCCCAAGAAGAGTTTTCTCCTTGATGCGTTTTTCAGTCCCGCCTTTTGCCATGTTTTTATCGATGAAGTAGGTTACTAAGGCAACGATAGAAACTAGCGCGATGAGACATAAATAAATTAGACCGTACATATTTCCTCCTTATCTAACAGACTTTACGTGGAATCTACCAAGTATTGATTGCAGTGGTACAACCTGCACGAATGCAGATGAATCAATCTCTTTTATAATCGCAAGCATGTCCTTAAGTTCGTAACGGGAAACAACCATTGTGAAGACGTATTTGGTCTTGCCAGAGAACACGCCGGTTGCATTTGTTAGAGTGCAGGCGTGAGGTATGGCAACAACAAGTTCTTTTCCGAGGTTTGGCTTATCTGTAACGACTTCAACTTTAATCTTCTGGTTCTTGTTGTTAACTCTATCAACAACTATGGTTGTAATAACAAAGTAAAGAATCGTGAAGAAGACTTTAGAAACCGTAATTGCAACATTTGTTGTAACCGATGCTCCACCGCTTTGGAGAACATGGATGCAATCCAAAGTGGTAAAGATTCCAAGCGTTATAGAATTAACGATTAAACCGTATTTGCCAACAAGCGTTTTTCTCTTAAGGCCGATATAGAAAGCGATGACATCTACACCACCTGATGAGGCATCAATAAGGAATGTTAGTGCGCTAGATAAGCCTGTGCAAACAGCAGCAAACAGCACTCGTCCGAGCAACAATCCATTCTCATTTACAAATTTTGCAATTTCTTTGAAGAGTTCAATCTTTGCAGGGTCAATCAGCGCGGTAAACAAAGAGACAGTCGCAATATTGATCAATGTGTATATAGCAAATCTTTTTCCAATACCGACAAACGCCAAAACCATAATAGGAATGTTGATGACGAAATAAAGAATTGATAAAGCGAGAGATTCATTGATTGTCTCCCAACCACATACTCTACAGATCAAAACGACAACCTGCGAGATACCTGCGGCTCCTCCAGACATTATAGTTGTATAACCGTCAATGCCCGGGTTCATGAAAAGCTTAAAACCAAAAGCGAACAAAAACGCCGATGCAGTCGACATAAATAGCGCCCACAAATTCTCTAACATGAATTTGATTACAGGATGATCCAACATCCAGTCGATGCGGTCTTTTCTTCTTTTGATGAATGAGTCTTTTTTAGCCACGCCTAGATTATAGATTGTGGTAATTTAGAAACAAGTTTCTTCGTGAAAATAACACATAAACTTGACTATTTTCCTTGCAACAAGTAATTTACTATTTGCCACCTATGGTGGGTAATGGTATATTAATACCGCTGTTTTTAGAAACACGTATCTTAATTTCGGAGGTTTAGCAATGCTAATACTTAAAGCAATAGGTTCATTCTTCGTCAAAATCTGGCGTTGGATCAAAGATACAGCTTGGGTTCAGCCACTTCTCATTGTCGGCGCAATCTTCGCAGTCATCTTCTCAATCCCATACATTTCTGAATGGGTCTCACAGGCAACTGGTGAGCAGGCAGGTTCCTTCTACAACAAGTTCAGCAAGTCACTCGAAGGTGAAGTTGAAGTTAACGATGGAAAGGCTGAGGCATCAGAGGCTGACAAGTTCACAAACATCTTAGTTGCAAACGAAGAACTCGTTGCCGCTAACACAGGTGACACAGCTCCAGCAAACCTCGACAAGACATTAGGAACAAAATTCTTCGTCGTCTTCACAAAGGAAGATTGCAGCAACTGCGACACAGCAGAAACTGGCTTCAAGTATCTCTCAGAGAACTGGAACAAGACAGCTTACGCTCCAACCGTCAAGGATGAGAAGTTCACAATGTATACAATCTCTGCTTCAGAAGAATCAACAACTGACAAAGATTATGAGAACATCAACGGCTCAACAGCATTCAACCGTTACCTCAGCAACTACATGAACTTATTCAACACAGTCGGACCAAGACTTCTCGACGCTCCATATTACACAAGAGCATCCTTATCAGAAGCTAACTACAACTCCTTCTCACTTGAATCATCATCAGGCTCAAACCCAATCGCTAACTTCCCAGTTCCAACTATTCTCTTAGTTGACTACACAGAAGCAGCATTCAAGGCAGGCCGCGCTGGCATCTCAGAAGTTCTCTTCTCTGTCAACGGTGACACACCATCCGAAAGAGCATCACACTTAAAGGATATGTGGAACCACACAGACGACTACGCATCAGACACAGACAACTTATTCTTAGACAATAAGGCTGTTGCTTAATCAACAAAAAAGAAAATAACCGCTCCGGCGGTTTTCTTTTTATATATAATATAGATATGAAAACAATTAGATTTACCAAAGGATCTTTGAAGATCAACCATAAAGGAGATGCACCTTTAACCGGAAAAGAAGTCGTTAACATGACAACCACCATGGCATCAGGTGATTCTCTTAAAATTACATATGGAGACGATATGGCTTTCGTCTTCTATTCCGAAAGCACCAAAATCTGCGGAGGCTGCCTCTTAACAAGAGATAGGGCGGAATCAGCTTACCTCAAGAATGAACTCAAGAAGGTAATGGCAAATTACGGTCTACTTCCTGAAGATGTCCACTGCTATCTAGGTCCAAGCCTTACATTCGCACACTGCCCAATGAGCGAAACAGAATTAGAGGAAAAGTTTATTAGAAAAGGTTACGTGGGCGCGTGCAAGAGAACAACAGGTGTCGCATTCCTTGATTTACAAGTTCTTGAAACATATTACTTAAGAGAACTCGGTATCCCGTTTGATAACATCGTTATCGATGAGGGTGATACATTTGAACGCGATGATCTCTATTTCTCCGAATTACGCGGAGATGCGGAGAAGAACTGCTTATCAATCACTCTAGATTAAGAAAACTCTCAAAAAGGCTGAAAAAGCCTTTTTTATTTATAATAAAAAGCCCTGATGGGCTATTTACCGTGCTTCTTGTACATCTCAACAACAATTGGCGGAACTAAAGGCGAAATGTCTACGCCTCCAAGATGCAGCTGATTGATTGTGCTACTTGATATGAATGTATTTTCTTTTCTGGCCATGAAGAACACGACATCGATGTCAGGCCCTGCGTAATTATTTGCCGCAGCAAGTTGGAATTCATATTCAAAATCCGTTACAGCGCGGAGTCCACGAATCATGTGGGTTGCACCAATCTTGTGGCAATAATCAACCGTTAATCCAGGGTAGAAATCCACTTTAACACCCTTGATGTCTTTGGTCGCTTCTCTCATCATCTCAAGTCTTTCATCGACTGTGAATTCTGATTTTTTATTTGGATTAACTGCAAGCAAGATTGTTACTTCATCAAACACTTCAACCGCGCGTTGAAGGATTTCCATATGACCTATCGTTATTGGGTCAAAGCTTCCTGGATATACAGCTTTTTTCATAACTATCTCCTCAAAAGAAGAATATGCGTTCTTCCGTAATTGTAGACCTTAGAGAATGAATAGAGGTCCACTGGCGCTTCAATTTCGCCCTCATATTCTAAAACAACAGCAGCGTTTGGAGTCAATAGATTGAGTTCCAAAAGCATCTTAGGAACTTCTAAATAGACTTCCTTCATTTTGTATGGTGGATCTAGATAGACGATATCAAAAGGAGTCTTTAGCCTTTTTAGAGCATCCTTATAATCCGCAAAGATGATATCGCAGTTCGTTTCCTTGAGAGTTGCCTGATTCTTTCTTAAGACATCGATTGCTTCTTTGGAAGCGTCTACAAACGTGCAATGTTTTGCACCTCTTGAAAGAGATTCGAATCCAAGAGCGCCAGAACCAGCAAAAAGATCGAGGACATCAGCACCTCTTAAGTCTTCCATCAAAGCGTTGCCGATAGCGGTTCTAACCATGTTCTTGGTTGGAACCGTAACACTAGGAGGAACATCAATACTTCTAGAACGATATTTTCCTGACACTAGTTTTAACATTATATTTCCTCCGCGATGGATTTGCGTCTGAACGGTCCATAAAGAATGTCATCTATATACATAAGCAGATCTCTGACCACAATAAAAGCGTCATTATAGGCTTTAGCGGTTGGGTTGGTGTCTAACGCCAACTTGATCTCATATAACTGTTTTTCAATCGCTTTTGCTTCAGGAGATTTTTCACCCTTGGTTTTAAGCGTTAGCTGATATTCATCTTCGATGGAGTTTTTCTTCATTACAAGCTTAATAAGTTCAGGATCCCCATATAGTTTTTCTTCCGCTTCTTTCATAGCAATAACCCTAGGATCGTTGTTAATTGCACCCTTTAATTCTTCTAATGCGACGACAAGATTGTTTTCCATAGCACTTATCTTAATGTTTTTTCTCTTATTGTGCTACAATAACCCCGATGTTAAAGATAGTTAAAGATACACAAAAATCCTTACGCGAGAAATGCGTTGAGGTTGAAATGCCATTGAGTCAGGCAGATAAGGATACCTTGGACGAGATGCTCCAGTACCTCAAAGACTCCCAAAATGAAGAGTTCAGAGCTCAGCATAAAGACGTGAGGGAAGGCGTTGGACTTGCCGCGCCACAAATCGGGATCAACAAGAGAATGCTCGTAATCCATTACGAAGGGGCAAAGGAAGGCGAATACGTTACCTACCAGCTTGTTAATCCAAAGATCGTAGCGAACTCCATTAAGCAGTGTTATTTATCAAACGGAGAAGGATGCTTATCGGTTGATAATGATCACCCAGGACATGTATACCGTTCATATAGAATCGATGTTAAAGCGTATGATGCTTATACGGGGCAGGATGTAAAAATCACCGCTAGAGGATTTGACGCAATCGTCCTCCAGCATGAAATCGACCACTTATCAGGAAGGCTTTATTACGATCACATCGATCCAAAAGATCCGATGAAAGTCATTCCGGGTTCAGTTGAAATCTAAATTAAGCCAGGCGACTGGCTTTTTTTGTGCACTTTATGTCAGAAAAGTGACTACTTAAGCGTTTTCATACAATTTTGTTTTTTGAAATTTAAATACCGTGTTATATTAACGGCAAGAAAACAACGTACATACGACAATTTCTGCATATCGATTATAGGAGGTGTTTCTTTATATGGTGAAATATGAATCCCCAGTAAACATATTCGCCCTAGGCGGACTAGGCGAAGTCGGAAAAAACACATACTGCTTTGAAACAGAACGTTCCTTAATCTTAGTTGACGCAGGCGTCAGATTCCCTGAAGCCAACCTTCCTGGTGTTGACTATGTCATCCCAGACTACACATATCTGAGGAACAATAGAAGTAAGATCAAAGCATTATTCATAACACACGGTCATGAAGACCACATCGGCGGCATTCCATTCTTAGTCAGAAGCGTTTATATCCCAGTTATATATGCGCCTAAACTTGCCGCTGCATTGATTAGACATAAGCTAGAAGACGCAAGGGTCAAAGAGGATGTCAAAATAGTTGAATACGATTCAGACTCAGTGGTTGACATCGCTGACGATTTCCACGTCACATTCTTCAGAGTCACACACTCAATACCTGACGCTTTCGGCATCTGCATTGACACCAAGCAAGGAAGAATCGTCGAGACAGGCGACTTCAAGATTGACCTTACCCCAGTCGGACCAAATTTTGAACTTTCAAAACTAGCACGCTTGGGAACAGAAGGCGTTGATCTATTGATGGCAGACTCCACCAACGCTGAAATAGAAGGATACACTCCATCAGAGACCGCAGTTAAACAGGGTGTACAAGACATCTTCGAAAAGGCTCCTGCACGTATCATCGTCTCCACATTCTCTTCTAACATCAACCGTATTCAGCAGGTCGTTGAGGTTGCGGTTGAACACAATAGAAAAATCTGCATTTTAGGAAGATCAATGGAGACGGTCGTTTCCCTTGCTAGAAGATACGGATATATCAAGATTCCTGATACATCCCTTATTTCCGATGACATGCTCCGTAACTACAAAGCCAGCGAAGTTTGCATCCTTTGCACAGGATCTCAAGGTGAATCGATGGCCGCTCTTTCACGTATCGCAAGAGGCGATCACAAGAACGTCAGAATCTTGCCAGGCGATACAATCATCTTCTCTTCAAACCCAATTCCAGGAAATGGCGCTTTAGTTGATAGACTTGTCAACATGCTCGTTAAGCAGGGCGCTGATGTTAAACAAAACGGACTCGCATTCTCTCTCCACTCATCTGGTCACCCATCAAGACAGGAGTTAAGACTCATGCTCCGTTTAGCCAACCCTAAATATTTCATGCCTGTCCACGGAGAATATCGCATGCTTAAATTGCACGCTGAAATCGGCCAGACAATCGGACTACCTAAAGAAAACACATTTGTATGCGATAACGGCGATGTCTTAACGCTTAAGAATCATACTGTCTATGAGAACGGGCACGTTCAGGCTGAAGATATCTACATCGATGGAAATGATTTGGACGGATTATCAAATGCGGTCATCCACGATAGAGAAGAACTCAAGAACGACGGCATGGTCGCTGTAATTGTCGGTATCGATTCAAAGAAAAACAAGCTCGTATCTGCACCTGTTCTCTACGCTAGAGGATTTGCAGTCACCGGTGACACCCATCTAATGAGACATTCCCAGATGGCAGCTGAAGAAGCTATAACAACCATTATGAGAAATAGAGTTACGTTCGCCGAAATCAAGGGCGCAATAAAGAATTCCGTTTCACACTATATCTATAGAAAGACACAGCGTTCACCAATGATCGTTCCTGTCATAATGAACGTCGTTGACTAATTATGTTCATACTCGCATCAGGCTCTCCAAGAAGAAAAGAGCTTTTGGCTAAGCTCATTAAGGATTACAAAATCGTTGTACCAGTAGTTGATGAAAAATCTCTAGAGGGCAAGGTTTCTCCTTTTGATTTGCCTGTTGAAGAGAGCAAACTCAAGGCATACGCAATAAGAGACCAGTATCCAAACGATGAAATCCTAGCGTGTGACACAATAGTTCTTTTAGATGGCGTTGTACTCGGAAAACCATATACAGAAGATGTCGCATATCAGATGTTGAAAAACGAATCCGGGAAGAAACAGACGGTAATATCCGGTTATACATACATAGGAAATGGCATTGAGATCAACAGGACAGTCATGTCCACCGTTGTCTTTAATGAACTGAGTGACGAGAAGATTTGGGACTATATCAAAAAACACCAACCTCTCGACAAGGCTGGTGCTTATGGGATTCAAGATGAAGCCGGTCTCATTAAATGCATCGAAGGTTCCTACGACAATGTTATGGGTTTACCGGTAGAAGATTTAAGAGATAACGTCTTTAATCGTTAGAGCCGAAGATAACTTCAAACGCCTCTTGTGCATTATCCTTAATAACAAGAGTGAGTTTATCGGACATTTCAATGAAGCCTGTAACACCGGCTTCTTTTAATTTGTCCTGATTAACTTTTGTGTAATCCTGAAGCTTGACGACGATTCTAGAGCCTTTGAGTTCTTTATCAAGGATGTTGTCTGCTCCACCAAGAGCGTCTAGATACTCGCTCTTTGAAGCGACTTTAGGTGCATTTTTCTTTGAAGGCAAGAATGCTGAGACGATGAAATACACGCCTACAACAAGAAGAATGCCTCCTGCAATAATCCACCAAAGGTTTTTAGTCATGAAATCTGAAGTTGATGAGAGTATTAAATTGTTCATAGCGTTATAATACCACACGGAGACAAAAATATGAGCAACGCAATTGAAATCGAAGCAAAAGTTCTAGTTACAAAAGAAGACTACGCCAAGCTTCGTGACGAATTTAAACATTATGGTGAATACTATCAGACCAATTTCTATATCGATACCGCAGATTCCCTTTTGAGAAAAGAAGGAATTGCCCTTCGAGTCAGGGAGAAATGGGGATTGTTCGAAATGACACTCAAGACACCTCTAGCAACTGGACTTCTTGAGAAGAACAGTTCCTGGAGCAGAAGCAATTTCGAAGACTTCACAAGCAAACACATATTCCCAGAGGGCGACATTAAGAGATTCTTGACCATGTTAGACATCGATGTCGAGAAGCTGTTCGTTAAGACAAGCCTAACAACAAAAAGAATTGATGTCCCATACATGGACGGAAAACTGTCTATCGACAAGAATGCGTACTCAGGAAGAATGGACTATGAGGTTGAACTCGAAGCAAACAACATGGGTGATGCGGAGAATAATCTCAGAAAATTCCTCGAGGAAAGAAATATCCCGTTCGTCGTCAATAAAAAGCCTAAGGTCGCTAGAGCACTAGCCGCCTACGAAGAAGTCGAAGCTGCCGAATAAGATAATAAGCCCTTTAGTCAGGGCTTATTTTTTGATTTTAATTTTTCCTAATTGATCTAGAGAAGTCTCGCATTCTCCATAACGTGGGCAATTAGGCGAACAGTTGAAGTCTGCGATACGTCTCGCACGAGGAATGAAGGTTCTAATTTCCTCCTCGTTATATCCGACTTGTACTTTTCTATCATCTACGATGATTGGTCTTCTAAGAATTGATGGATTCTTTTTGATGAATTCTATTAATTCCGAGATTTTCATTGAATCGAAATCAATATTGTTCTCCATAACGATTTTGCTTCTTGGAGAAATAATGTCATCGGTACCATCCTCGCATTTCTGAATGATTTCCTTGATATCGGCTGTAGTTAAAGAACCGCTGAAGATATCTTTCCCAACATACGGGATCTTCTCATCTTCAAACCATTTCTTAACTTTTCTGCAACTTGAACAACTAGGCGAGTAATAAACCTTAATCATGTCTACATTATAGACATTCTTATCGTTTTTTGGTGCAACAATATTCTAATTTATTATAATAAGCGCTATGGAACGTATATTATCAGGAATCAAACCTACCGGACAGCTTACTCTCGGTAACTACATTGGTGCTTTAAGACACTTCAAAGACTTTCAGGATAAAGGCGAAGTCTTTATCTTCATCGCAGACTTGCACGCTTTAACTCTTCCTATCGACCCAGAGGTCCTTAGAAACAACACAAGAGACATCGCTGCATTCTATCTCGCTTCAGGATTGGACCCAAAGAAGACAACAATCTTCCTTCAGTCCTCAGTCTCTGCTCATGCGGAATTAAACGCAATCGCACAGAACTATTTATACATGGGTGAACTCTCACGTATGACTCAGTTCAAAGACAAATCCGCAAAGATGAATGATAAGGAAATCGGATTAGGCTTATTTGCTTACCCAGTACTTATGGCTGCTGACATTGTTTTATATGATGCAGACACAATTCCTGTTGGCGAAGACCAGCTCCAACATATCGAATTATGCAGAGATCTTGTTCATAGAATGAATCATAAATACGGTACAAAGGACCACGATTTGCTCGTTATGCCTAAAGGAAGCGTTAGCAAGGTAGGCAAGAGAATCATGTCATTAAGCGATCCGACAAAGAAAATGTCTAAGTCAGATCCAAAGGGCGATATATTCCTGAAGGATGACATGAAGACAATTAGAAAGAAAATCATGTCAGCAGTTACTGATATGGAGGCAAACGTCTACTACGATCCAGAGAACAAACCAGGCGTTTCTAACTTGCTCACAATCTATGCCGCATTGAACGATATCTCAATCGAAGAGGCAGCTGAGCACTTCAAGGGTTGCACAAGATACGGAGACTTCAAAAAAGAGGTCGCTGACACGGTTGAAAGAGAACTTGCTCCATTCAAAGCAAGATACGAGGAAATCATCGCATCAGGCGAATACATCGAAGTCTTAAAGGATGGCGCTAAGAGAGCATCTGAAGTCGCAAACAAAACACTCAAGAGAGTCCAGAACGCCGTCGGACTTCTAACATTAGAATAATAGACCTCCTCATCGAGGTCTTTTTCTTTGCTATAATACACGCATGCAGAAGAAACTGATTGCAATCGATATGGATGGCACGCTCCTAAATGACAAGTTGGAGATAATGCCCAAAACTAAAGAGATACTTAGACGTTTAACTAAAGAAGGTCATGTTGTCATGATTTCTTCAGGACGCCCTTTTAGAAGCATCGAAAGATATTATGATGACCTTGGGTTGAAGAGCCCTGTCATTTGTTTAAACGGTATGAAGACATTCTCTCCTCGCGATGATTCATTCCCGGTTTTGGAATTCAAATTCAAAAAAGAGGACGTAATAGATATCGCTACTAGATGTCATGACATTCTCTTATCTTGTATGAGTGAGTCTGACACCAAAACATATCAAGAAGTTAAAGATGATTATCTTTCATGGTTTTTCCCTTTCTTAGACCTCGAAATCGGACGAATGGGGGAAATCCTCAAAGAGGATGTGAAAACGGCCATATGGAACTGCAGTGAAGATAATCTCGATTTCTTGAAGTCTGTTGTCAATGAGCATTACCCAATGGTGTGGCGCAAATGGACGGGTTCCTCATATAGCGAGGCATATTTGGATAATGTTAATAAGGGCATGTCCATGAAATACGTCCAGGAACATTTAGGAATTGGAGTCGAAGACACGATTGCATTTGGAGATTCAATCAATGATTTCGAGATGCTTGATAGAGCTGCTTTAGGCTTCATTATGAAAAACACGTCTCTAGGGTATGTACCTGAAAAATATAAGATTACTAGAGAAGACAATAACCACGAAGGCATCTACGAGACATTGATGGATTTAGGGCTTTAAGCCGCATGTAATTGCAATACTGATAAAACGAAAGCCACCCAAAACGAATGGGTGGCTTTAAATGTTTTAGAGGATTATTCCATTCCAGCGAAGTCGCAGAACTCTTTGATTAATGCGAGAGCTTTTGCGGTTGCTTCTTCGTTGCTAACTGGGGATACGCCTTCAACATAGACTTTGCACTTTGGCTCAGTTCCTGAAGGACGGATTGCGAGCCAGCTCGAATCGTCAAAGACGAACTTGAGAACGTTAGATGAATCGAGGTCTAAGTGTGTCTTCTCACCTGTGCGGCAATCGAGTTTCTCATCTGTTAAGAAGTCATAGAATTCAATAACCTGTGAACCTGCAAGTGCTGCTGGAGGGTTGTTTCTGACAAAGTCGATGATCTTATTCATCTTATCCTTGCCATCTGATCCAGGGAACATGAATGACTTGGTTGTTGCCTTGTGCCAGCCATGCTTCTTCTGGAGTTCATCGAATGCCTGTCCAAGATTCTTTCCTTTTAAGTGATGGAAGAGTGCCATTTCACAATAGAGAGTAATAGCCTGGATACCATCTTTATCACGGACGAATGGTCCGACTAAGCATCCATATGATTCTTCATATCCGAATACGAATTCTGGTCCACCACCGATCTTCTCATAATGATCGATCTGGTGTCCGATGTATTTGAATCCTGTTAAGAATGACTCAACATTTACTCCGTAGGATTTAGCGATCTTTCTACCTAAGTCGGATGTGACGACTGTATCGTAGAGAGCTCCATTCTTAGGGAGTTTCTTCTTTGCTGCCTTATTAGACATGATGTAGTCAATTAAGAGCGCTGCAGATTCGTTGCCTGTTAATCTAACCCACTCGCCTTCTTTTGTGTGATATGCAAGACCGCATCTGTCACCATCTGGGTCTGTCATAACGATAAGGTCTGCTTTTTCTTCCTCAGCGAGTTTGATTGGTTCGATGAATGCTTCAGCAGTCTCAGGGTTTGGAGATAATGTTGCTCCGAAGTTTGGATCGTGTTCACACTGAGCAGCAACAGGGATAACTTCATATCCAAGTTCGTTGAATACTCTCATAGCGTTCTCATATGAAGTACCATGCTGCGGGGTATAAACGATTTTAAAGCCCTTCTTATTGAGCTTTGGATTGATCTGAAGTGTCTTAACGGCAGCGACATATGTGTCATCAAGTGAAGAAGGAATGACGTGTGTAACGCCTCTAACTTCAACTGGATCTGGTTCAACCGTTAATTCATCTGGTAAGTCAGCGAGGATTTCGATGACTCTTTCAATCTTTGTTGGAACAAGCTGACATCCTGTCTCGTCGTAGATCTTGTAGCCGTTATATTCCTTTGAGTTGTGTGATGCGGTAATCATGATGCCGCCGACACAGTTTAATTCTCTAACAGCATATGAAAGCTCTGGTGTTGGTCTCAATGAATCAAAGATATACGCATCGATTCCATAGTCATTGAGAATTTCTGCTGATAAGTTGCAGAACTCTGGTGAGAACCATCTGTTATCGTATGCGATAGCGACGGCTTTCTTTTCAACATCCTTAAATGTTTCGTTGATGTACATTGAGAAAGCAATGGATGCCTTCTTGACTGTAAATCTGTTTAATCTGTTTGTTCCTGGTCCGAGAACTCCACGCATACCCGCGGTTCCGAATTCGATGTCCTGGAAGAAAGCGTCATCCTTCTTCTTGTCATCCATGGAGCGAAGCTCTTCTCTCTCCTCGTCATTAAGCTTCTCAGAAAGAAGCCATCTGACATAGTTGCTTAAAACTCTATTTGCCATATGTTTCCCTTTCAAATGGTTTTATTCTGCTAATATTTTACACTCTCATTTTAAATGAGCAATAAGGTCACTCTCTTCTTTTGTAAGAGGTGAGACAAATCTTTTGCCATCTAATTCAGTCAAGACTCCCTTAGCATAAAGGAATGTTAATGATGTTGCATGAAGGAACTGATGATCAAAGTTGTATAACTGTTTGAAGTTCCTATTGGTCTGGAAGTCGCCATATTTTCCATCACCTACGAGAGGATGTCCGATTGAAGCCATATGGACTCTAATCTGATGAGTTCTACCGGTAATAAGCTCGCATTCAACGAGTGTGGCATCTCCATAGTTTTTGAGGACTTTGTACTTAGTTTTCGCACTCTTTCCCCCTTTTGACACGGGAGTTACCTTAACCATTCCAGACTCTGAATCCTTTGCTAAGGCTGCATTGATTTCTCCCTCACCATGAAGTTCTCCTGCCACGAGTGCTGTGTATCTCTTATCAATGTTTACTCTTTCCTTAAACATCTCTTCAAGTTCATGTAAAGCAGCATCAGTTTTTCCGAAAACAACTAAGCCAGCTGTGTTTCTGTCTAATCTATGGGCTGGAGATGGGACGAAAATGTGATTATCTGGATCAAACTCTCCTTTGAAATAGAGATAATCCAATACTTTTCTAGCAAGAGTATTCCTTGTTTCGTTTGCGTCGCCGATTACAAGGATGCCAACAGGTTTATTTACGATAAGGACGTTCTCCGATTCGTAAACAATTTCATAAGGGAAATCTTGCTTGATTGCCTCTCTAGGTTTAGCAAAATCCGCTAACTGTGCATCAGTGACATAGATGCGGACGACATCCCCTTCTTGAACAACGTGGTCTTTATGGACCCAATGTCCATTGACTTTAATATCCTTTTTTCTAAATGCTTTATAAATAAAGCCTAACGGAGCTTCAGTAAGATATCTCTTAACGAACTTTTCAATCTTCTGGCCCGAGTTCTGTTTGTTAACTACAATTTCTTTCATACCTCTAGCATTATAACATAATGTGTATTTGCAAATTAATCCCCACTATCATATAATCTTCAAGCCGTGAAAAACCACGACTTCCGATGGAGGAATACCCAAGAGGCCGAAGGGGTGGGCTTGGAAAGCTCATAGACGGGTAACACTGTGCAAGGGTTCGAATCCCTTTTCCTCCGCCATCTAAAAAAATCGGTTTGATTTCAAAAATCAGACCGTTTTTATTTTCGATTTGTAAACATATAATATGCTTATGAAAAAGATGCTCACTTACATCAAAAATATAAACTGGAAGGAAGCATGTCATAAGACTCTTCCTTACATCATTTTGTTCGTAGCGAGTGTTTTGCCATTCATCATCTGGTTCAAGATCGGCGGAAACATCACAACCGGTGACGATACGTCATGGCATCAAATGTGGCCTTGGGATTTAGCGGAAGGCTGGAGAAACGGATTCTTGTTTAGAGTAACTCCTTCACATAACCTTTTGGGAAATCTTGGACTTGGCACTTATTTGTTCTATGGACCACTATGTCACATATTCGTTGCCTCTCTTAACTTTATCGGCTTTTCAATCAACACATCACTGAAGATTGTGACCATCCTAAGCTTCTGGACATCGAGCATTTGGACATATCATTTAGCAAAAAGAATCGGAAAAGACGATGTACTCGCTTTAATGATTGCGCTTATTTGGACATTTGTTCCTTATAGGATTTATAACATCCTCTATCGAGGCGCATATCCTGAGGCAATCGCAATGGGCTTTATGCCACTTCTGTTCTTGGGTGTTCACCAACTCGGACAAGGAGACTTCAGGCCTAACACATTCCTTAAATGCATATTCGGTGTTTCATGCCTCGTTTTATCGCATCCATACACCTCGATAATAAGCATTGGTTTCGCGTTCATTTATCTTCTTGCTTCATATAAGGGTATGGTGGCTTTATTCAAAAATTGGAAGGCACTTATTTATTCAGGAGTCTCAGTTGTACTGATTATATTCTTGGTAGGATGGTATGTGTTCCCAATGATGCACTACCTCAAATCTGGTATTTATTTAATCTCTGATTCTCAGTTGATGTGGACAAACGTTCCGCACATTCAGGACTCAATCAATCAAAGTGGACAGTTCAGCGGTTTCTTAAATAGGGTATGGCTTGAAGTAAAAGCTCCAGGATACGGATTCCCTAATGTCTACAATGAGACTTGGGGTGGATGGATTCTTGATTACTTCATAGTTGCTGGATTTGGCATTGCAGGATTGTTAGCGGGTTATCTTTCGTCCAAGAAACTAAATAAGTTCTTAAGCGGAGGCATTGCCGCCACCACTATCTTATTTGCAATGATTCCAACAAATAGGCCTGAGGTAAGGATCATTGTTCCATTGCTATCCGTATTGTTGTTCTTTGTTTTTGCAAAAGATGACGCGAAAGATTCGGCAGAAATACTTAAGAATGAGATAGAGACGTTCAAAGAGCCAGGTTTATATGTGAGCATCGTAATCATAATCGCCGCTTCGCTTCTTGTTTGGTCTTCAGGGCTTTGGGAGATACTTCCATCCATCATGCTTAACGCCCAGTTCGCTTGGAGAAACTGGAGTTTGTTCGCAATAGGTTTAATCATCTTGTTGGCATTCTTGTTACCACTAGCGTTTAGAAAGAAAATCATTTCAGGATTAGCCGCGATTGCGGTTGCCCTTCTCTTCATTTCTAACATGGGAATAATAGATAAGAGATTCGTCTATGCAAACAACGAAATGGGTAGAGAAGAGCCATCCATCACAATGGTAGAAAAATATCATTTCATGGGCGCTCAGGATGAATACGCTCCAGCAGTGTTTAGAGATTCCACTTATGTCTCTGAATATGGCAATTCTTTATACAAAGAGGTCAGAGGCGAATTGTATCATGGTAAGCCACTCCACTTTGGAATCGACGATTACATAACTCCCGTGTTCCTCGATGGTACTGGGACTATCGAGATCACATCACTTAATTCTCCAGAGGCAACATTCACCGTGAATGTCACTTCTGATAAAGCCTTAATCCAATTCCCGCAGTTCTTCTACGATGGATATGAACTCCAATACGATAATAATCACGTAAAAGGCGTGAATATAGACGGTTTGGTGTCATTTGAAGTTACAAATGGAAACTATTCCGCAAAACTTAAATGGGCGGGCATAACGAGCCAAAAAGTCTTTACTCCACTACTATATGTTGGATTAGTTGGATGCATTACGCTTCCATTGGCAATTGTCATTGTTAATAAGGTTGCGAAGAAAAAAGAGGTAGAATAATTCGGCCTCTTATTCTTTAGATTGCTGACCAATTTGCGTAAAGGGTTAAATTACCCATGACTGGGGTCAAATTTGTGAAATGCCCAGCATTTGGGTCTACGGTATGATCTGGGCATGTCCACCAGCCTTCAAACTTATAGCCGGCTTTTGCAATTAGCAAATCATCTCCCGAGAGATTGACATAGTTGCCTTTTGATACAAGGTATGAACGAGTGTCGGATAAGTTGACCGAACTTGAATTTACATATTCTCCCCCATTCGCGTTGAATGCAACTGTGTAACTCATAGACTCGCTAGAACCAGAGCCTTTCATAGAGAATAGATATGACCAAGCGTTGTTTTCCTTAAAATAAACTCCTCCAGTAACTCTATCGAGATAATAATCTCCATTCATTCCTGTAGTTGAATCCGGAGCACCATTGCCGCAGTACCATTTATTAGTTAACGGTTTTGGAAGCATGATTGTCTCTACCGTACCGTCATCATAAGTAATCGATAATGCATACTCGGTCTCCGTTGATAAAGCGGAATCAAACATCACAGAAGCTACGCCTTTTCCATCTTTTAACTGAAGATATTGGACATCACCGTCCGTGAATTCAACCTTGTAGATATAGACACCATTTTCATAACTATGAAGAGTGAACGATTTAATGCCAACACCATCTTTCCCCGAAGGCATCTTTATTTCATCGGATTCCGAACCATCGGTGTACACGAATTTAAACGTAACGTTGCCGTCATCATCTGTTGAAAATTCAACATCCTTTACACCTTTTCCATCTTCAGGTTGATTGATTGGGACAGTGATAACGGTTGGAGTCTTGTTTGAATCAGTATATACGATTGTGATTGTTACGAAATTATCAGAAGTCTCGCTTATAATGTTCGCAATACCAACACCTTCACTGCCAGAAATCTTGCTTGGAATTGTGACAACAATCGGTTCTTTGGATTCATCGGTAAAATAAATAGTAACAATCACGTCTCCGGTAGTTGAATCTGTTACCTTAGTGATTTCAGAAACGGTTCCACCACCAGTTTCTCCTTCAAAAAACATTGAGCACGATACAAGGGAAAGAGCGACCAATGAGCCAGCCATTCCAAGACATAGTTTCTTTAATAAGTTTTTCTTCATGGTTATTACCCCCTCTTCGCAAGATTGTTTGCGAGATCTTTTATTTGTGGTCTGTCGTCTACTGGTGGAACAGTTCCATTTTCAATTTGACCGTTCGTTATGAAATTGAATGGATGGAATCCAATTGCAAACGTAACTGACTTCGCAAGGATTCTATTTGCAGTTCCACTTAAGTAATCGCCGGTGAGGTTCGTCTTAAGAATGTCAACTTGAACCTTATCTGAAAATGTGTTGAAGTCGGTTGTTGCATTGTTTACAAGTTCAGACCTGTTTAAACCCCCTCCATACCACGCAATTTCTGAATTAATCCACTCATCGCCACTGGCATCCTTATATAGCCTCTTGGAAGTCCTAGCTTGATCGATAAGTATCTTCTTTAATGGGAAGAAGTCGTCAACAGTTAATCCATCCAATTGAGGTATCGCTCCCGCTAGAATATCGAAGTTAGTTTCAACAAGAGCAGAAGTGTCGATGTTTGACGCTTTCTTCCAATCGTAGAATCTTGTGTTTCCTTCAATGGTTAATTTAACCGGATCGGATGTTCCACCAATTCCTCTAGGAAGCGTGAAACCGTTTAACTGGTTAAGAACATCACCAATAGCGGACGGCATACCCGAATACAAGTATGGACCATTGTACATTGAATCCAATGCAACCGAGAAGATGCCAGAGTTCGCAAAACCTGTATCAACGACTTTGATATTGGCGTCAAACTTAGTTGAAGCAACATTATCGAAACCCGACTGCAACGACAATAACGCCTTCTCTGCTTCCTCTGCATCGTTTGAATTAAGCGGATCTGAATAAAGAATCGAATTGAAGTATTGGTCTCCAAGTATTTCTGATTTGTCGGTTTGATTTTCGGTTCCAAATGCTGAGTCGAACGAAAGATTATATTCAGTTCCATCTACTGTAGCTTTTACATTCTTTGAATGGTCATATGATGAGCATTTGTTAGAACCTACTTTTAAGATAAATTCTCCAGCGTTCATTAAGTTACAGTTATCAATAAGCAATCCATCCGAAGAGAATGCTCTTACAACGGTTCTGCCGTTTGATAATATGGAGTTCTTAATAGTTACGTTCTTCGCATTTACATCGACAACTGAACCGGAATAGAAGAAGTTTGATACGTTGGACTGATTTGAAAGGTTAGAGAACTTGAGGTCGTCCACCACGATTCCGTCAGCATCAAGATACAAACCGACGTTGTCTTGTCCGAACGCTTTGACTAACGAATCGGTAGAAACGTTGCCGATAGTGACATAAGCGAGAGGTCCTCTGAACAAGTCGCTCGGATCTAATCTTGGTTTCCCTATCATCGCGAGTGTTTTAGGAGCGCAAAGGTTGTGGGCGTTGATAGTGAATCCATTCCCATAGATGCTCTTCTGTGCTCGAACACCGACAAGAATATCAGTTGTGTACTCAGTTCCCATTTCCCTATTGTATTGGTCGATGAACTTATGACTATATGTCGTCTCGGTCTTGTAGAGTTCGTTTACAAAGTTGTATTTGCCTTTAGAGTCTCTGTTACCAAATAATCTTGTATTATTAGCCTTGTATTCGCCCTGACCATCGAAAGTCTCTTCATAAGATTTGAGATTTGTCTGCATACAAACGATTTCACCATTTTCCGAGAAATTAGTGCACATGAGGAGGTCATTGTAAGAATAAACATTAATTCCATCTTTAATCACCGAGAAGTTATATGTCTTTGACAGGTGAGTGTCATCGAGGGTTCTGACTGTAATGAACGAATTCTCATTTGCGCCATTAATCGTGACATCTTTATTATTTAAAACGGAAACATTATCTGACTTACCTGCAATGTAATAATCGCCTTCTGAACCAAGGACCTTAACATTGATAGCAAAGGTTGCTTTTTCTTTTAGGGTTTTTGCCCCATATGCAACGTTGGAATACCTTAAATCGTATTCTCCAAAACATCTGTTTCCGGTCACGGATTCAGATGATGATGCCGGAGTCGTGTTGATAATAATTGCACCGTCTTCATAAATCTCCGCAAAGAAATATTTGGACTTAGTGCCTCTGACGTTGGAACACACAACCTTACATTCACCTTCAGCCAACGCTTTAAGGTAGAAGATTCCGTCTTCCTCTTCAATAGATGCAAATTCAGGATCGGATTCATTGATTTTATCAACTCTCCAGGTAAGTTCATTCCCATTTGCAAGTTTGACATTTTCACCAACGACTGGAGTGGCTTCAAGCTTGTATCTTTCAGTTGAACTGATTTGGAATCCTTCATACTCTTCGTAATTCCAGAGTATATCTGAAATATCTGTTAAAACCGTGTTGTCTAAAATGGCGACGGATACGAATGAGAGTATCGCGATGATAAACGGGATAACTAATAAGATAATAAGCGTTTTCTTTCTCATACTATCCAATCTCCATCATTTCAAAGTAACGGTTGTACTGCTTTCCGACGTTAAAGAATATCGGGGAAATAAGCGCAATCGAGAGAACAAGTTCAACAAGATAAGAGTACCAGACAGATACGCCAATCATCGCAAATACAAAATGAATAACAAACATAAGAACGGGAGCAACAAAAGCTAATAAAGTGTTTATCCACCCAAGTTTCTTGGAATCGCGTCTCTGATCATTCATATCAAAGATAATTCCGACAAAGTTCGTGAAGACGATAATCGCTTCACCAGATATCAATGTAATTACGGATGTTGTTAAGTTGATATTCGAAGTAATGAGCAACGCAACAATAGAAACAATAAACGAGATAGAAGATAAAATTGTAGGGATTGTTGCTTTGGCAATAATTTGCTTCTCAGGCTTAATAGGGATAAATTTCACAATTTGAATCGACTTACCTTCACGTGAGATGGACAAGGAAGCAGATGCATTAATTGCAGAGCTGAATAAAAGAATCATCAACATATTGAGGCCCGAGATGATGTCAGGAAAATATGTGACTAAGATTCTAATGTTTGCATAGACAATTGAGTTAAGTGAAGAGATAACGATAAAGGAGAAAAATGGCGCCATGATTAGCAAGGCTGTATAAGAGAAGATATACGTTGAGTCCTTAAAGATTAAATCAAATTCTTTTTTTAATAAATATTTGATTCCACTCTGCACCTTAATGGTTTTCACTGTCTTCTTTACTTTTGTCGCACGTTCAACCTCTCCTGATGCAAAACGATTATAAGCAAGGGATGCTGTCACGAGACCAATCAAGAGGGACAAAAGAACGAATCCAAGTGTCAAGCAAGTGAATGGGAATATATTTGTCTTATCTACAAGCATCGTACAATAGAAGTAAACAGGGCCAAAACATTTGGACATTCTAGAAATTGACTGAACAAGTTCAACCGACAAGATGCCACTGGTTGTAGAGCCGGCAAGAGCCTCCAAGAACAACGTCAAAACAAACTGATAAACTAAACAAAGCGCAGTAGCGCCGATGCACGCAATAGCAAATTGGAGGATATCATTTTTCTTAACGATCCTGCCAAATACCTCAAATACCACTGAGGAAACAAGAGAAATACCGACGCCAAATAACGAGATTACCATAGGATAAAAAATGGAGAAAATATAAAACCTTGGACTATATCCCTCAAGAACTGCATACGTGAATAATAGCGGAACAGAAAGTAAGAAGATGCTGAAGAATTCCTGTAGATAAATGAATGAAACTTTTGAAGCGATTAGATCGCTGGACGAAACTGGCAAAGTCCCAAGAATGAATCTATCGTTTTTATCAAACAAGATTGTCTTAGCCTTCCATCCAGCAAACAACGACTCGACGAGCATGATTGCAAAGAGTATCAATATCAAGAACGAGAACGCGCTTCCGGAAGCATACTTCTCAAGTTTGCCATGGAGTCTGTTAAACAAGAATACTTCAAGGACGATAACGCCTACATAGAGGGCGATTCTTAAAACGATTCCCAAAGCAAAAGACCAGGCGCTCTGAGGTTCTCCTGCTCTTTTCTCCACTCTTTCTTTGTTAATCAGTTCTATGATCACTTTACTGCCCTTCTTTTACATATGTGTCGAAGAAAATCTTCGAAAGATACTTCCTCTTTAATGGTTCCTTAGTGAAGTCAATGAGGTCGGAGACCACTCCATCATTGATGATTGCAACTCGGTCACATATTTTTGCGACCAAATCCATATTGTGAGATGTAACGAATACGGTTCTACCATTATTCGCATATTCCCTAAGCATTTTGACGAGTACTTCGTATACCATGATATCAAGACCTACGGTTGGTTCATCGAGGATCCAAACTTCAGGATTATGGATTAAAGATGCCATTAGGCATACTTTTTGTTTCATACCATGAGAGTACTCTCTGATTCTTCTGTTCATATCATCTTCCGATAATTCAAACTTTTTCCTTAAAAATTCATAGTTCGAATCAAATGACGATTGGATCATGTCATACGATGAAGCAATGAACTGAAGATATTCATTTCCGGTCATCATTTCATACGCTATAGGTTCTGACGATACATATCCAAATGTTGATTTTGCGAGTAAAGGTTCTTTCTTGGTGTCGAATCCGCAAATACGGATTGCACCTTTGTCCTGTCTCTTTAAACCAACAACGCAATCGATGGTAGTTGATTTGCCTGCGCCGTTCTTACCGATGAATCCAAAAACTTCGCCTTTTTTAACCTGAAGGTTCAGTCCTTTCAATACATGTTTTTTTCCATATGATTTATGGACTTCTTGGATGTCGATTGGAAATTTGCATTCTTCGGTTTCTTCAACTTCAGTTTGTTTGATATCTTCTTTAGTCACGGCTGAACCTCCTGAATGTCTTAATCCAAATGTACTGTCCCTCATCTAATAATGCATAGACAGATCCACATCTATCACAAATCGTTCTATTAGAGCGATACTGCGTCTTGCTTGAGCCGCAAACAGGACATCTCTCCATAACGGATTCCCTGTTTGCTTTAAATATCATCGAAAGTGATGATAAGAAACCGTCATACCTCTCTTTAACATCTTTCTTGTGATAAGAAATCGTTAAACAGTTAGCAAAATCCTTGGCAATGTTCTCCATTGAGATAAGCAACACCTTCTCAAAGTGAGAAAAGTAGAGTCCTCTTCTTTCTCTGAATGTTCTAACATCCCTAGGGTTATAAGTCCTCTTGGTAACGAGAAGGCAGTTGTAACGCTCAATACCCTTATAATCGGCCATCACTTTCAATCCATCTGTATCCTGTTCAAGCTTGAATTCAAGAACCCCTTTGACAAATGAGAATGGCTCGAATACAAGTTTTCCATTTTCATATCTAACAACCACATCGCTAGGGAGAAGTTTTTCGTTGTTAAGATAATCGAGGAAGGAGAGCAACACAAAATTATGGTAGACCTGTTCTGTTTGAGAATCAGACCCTGTTGTGCCAAGGAAATTGTCTCTGTAATAACGGAAACAATAATTGTACAAAGGATCATGAAGAAGAATATTTGTTGGAGTAATGTTTAGAGATGCGCCTTTCTTAATAAGCCTCTTGTAAAATTCAGACTCCATCATCTTATTGCTTTTTCTCTTTAACTTGCTAAGTTCCATAAATACTTTATCTTGGCCGACAATGGAACTATTAGCGTCAAAAACACCTTCGATTGGTTTATTTGTTTCAAATGATGAAAGAAGCATATTTGGGGAGAAAGAGATGCCCCTTGTCTCGTAATAATTTTCGAATGAAGCAAATGAAGGGTCCAAATCATTCATCAACTTAGTTACTTCTTCATCAATTTTATCAATAAGGTAGGCGACAAATCTGTTTTCATATGTGTCGATCGTATCAACCTTTTCAACCGAATGAACATACTCTGGGGACATAAATCCGGTCTGCTTTTTCTTCCACAAGCCAGTATCTCTCATAGTTTCTTTAAAGGAGTTTGGACTTAAGGAGGAAGCTTGTTCTGCCCTCAAGATGACTTCTGAATCAACAACCTGGAAGTGTGGTTTTGCAATAATGGAGACGATTTTGTCCGCCAAAGCACCGAGTGATTGGATAGCTGAATAATATGTATCGAAGTTAATTGGTTCGTAAAACCCTATTTTTGCCTTCTCTAAGGCGTTTGAAAGACCCGAGGAGCTTACTCCCTGTTCAAACATTTGCTGCGTCTTAGAATTGAAGTCTTCGAAGAATCTATCCATAAACCAACCTCGGCATTAAAGTTTCTTCAAGAGTTTATCAATCATGTGAATGGACTCTTCGAACGAATCCTCTCCATAGACTTTTTGAATGAGTTTCTTTAATTCGATTAGTCCCTGCTTGACGAAATCCTCATATCTACCCTGGAGTTTTGTCAAAACTTTATGGGCTAACATGACGTCAAGAGCTTCCTTTTTTGAGCCCCCGCACGCCTGGAAGACCGGAACCAAAGTTTCAATCTGTCTCATGATACGGTTACCAAATGTAAGGTCGAATGTGTCATAGATATAATTTGTAATCTTTGCGAAGTTTTCTTTGTCCTCAAATGTGAGTTTCAAGGAATCATCTTCGAGAGCTGCATTATATAAAGACTGTAGCTTTTCATGCGATAAAGAAACTTTCTTAACCTCGCCATTAACATCAAATGGGATATTTCTATCGTCGAATGAGATGACGATTGCACGGTCATAAACCTTGTCGGTGATTGTGAAAGTTGAATCATCCTTGTTAGCGGTTCCGATGAACCATGTGTTCTCAGGAATCTCAAGGACGCCATCTTCGAGATGATTTGGTGCGTCAAAATCGTAAGGGAGCTGCATGATCTTGAGTTTCCAATGATCTTTTGGGTATTCAAGGACTGATAAGAAATCAGCAAAATAATATTCGACACGGGAAATGTTAACTTCATCGAGAACCATGACATTGATGTGATTCTTCTTATAAGAAGCCAAGTATAGTCTCTTCAAGAATTCAGTTTCATTATATGTTCTTGAGAAGTCGTTATAGTAACCAAGGATAGATGTTTTATCTCTCCATGTCGCCTGAACTGCTTCAAAGAACGGATCTTCTGAGATGAATTCCGAAAAATAACGCGCAATAGATGATTTACCTGTACCTGACAAACCTTCAAGGATCAATAAACGTGATGCGGCGAGACCGGCGATGAATGTTCTGATCGTTCTTTCTGAGAAGTATAATCCTTCGGTCTTAGCAAGATATGCTCTGAATTGTGAGCAAAGTTCTTTTAAATCTACTGAATCTTCAAAGGCCTCGATCTTATCCATTGCAAACGCATAGTCAATGGTACAAAGACCTGGGAAGATTCTTTCTTTATCTCGTAATGGTTGGTCATCAATCTGAGCAGGCGTCTTATATTGTTCGCTGCCAATTGTTCCGGATGATGTTTTTCCATTTGTTGACTGTTCTTCGCCAAATGAGCCTGCGAGGTTACCTTGGGCTTCTGCCCTAGCCATTTCTTCCTCTTCCCTCTTTGCTTCCTCGATAGCCTCTTTTTCTGCTTCTTTCCCAAACAAACGGAATGGCTTATCAATATTTTTAAAGTTAACGAAGAGCGAAACGATTGCCGATACGATTGCCGCAAGGACAACAAAGATAATTGTGCCAATGAGCAATGACTCTCCAAAGAATGCAAAAGAGTTTCCAACATTGCCCCAGTTGTATTCAATTCCCTTGGTAGGATCCTCGTATGCCTGAGCAATTAATGACATTCCAAAACAAACAATTCCGCAGCCAAAGAACGTTGCAACATAGATTCCTAACCACTTTTTTGTCCAAATCTTATTCTCATAGTACTTAGCAAGTCTCATTTCGAAGATGAATGCCGCTGCGAATAAAATCATAAACACGGCGCCGAGGATAACTAATACCCACGCGCCAAACGATCCGTGGATGTTCGGAAATCCAAAGCCATTCCCCATTACTTGAATTGGATTATTTGCCTTAAAGACAGGATTGTTAGCATCTAAGCAAGCTGCTGCAAATAAGACAAATAATGCCCAGAAAAATACAAGGGAAATAGCAATGTAGTTTTTCCTAGTAAAATGCGTTTTTCTTTTCATAAATTTCTCCCTATTCTTTATCACTCGTTTTGCTCGTGATAATTTTTGTCTTTCTTGTTGTGGTTCCATTCTCGTTTTTTACAACAACAAGTTCATCGATTTGGGCATCGGTAAGTGTCGCTTCCGATTTCTCGATGAATTTACCTCCAAGGAAACGGTACTCTATTCCTTTGTATGTCAAAGATTCGCTATATGACGTGTCGAGGTCATTTGCCTCCTCCTTGTTGAGGTCATAATCAAGTAGCTCAATAAGAAGATTAGTTCTCTCGTTGGCCGCCTTTTCGTATTTTCCTCTTAAATAATCCTGCATGAGCAATGCGTACAGGACGGCGAGGATGGTTATGATACCAGAATTTGATTGAAGGAAGATGACGGCTACGCCAAGCATCTGTACTCTATTTCCGGTGTAATAACCGACTATATCGGAATAATGAAGGAATGTTGTGTATTGAGATCCATTATCGGAGGCATTATTGCTATCGCCTCTTGTTAAATAACATGTCTCTCCATCCACAACGTTCAGTGACACAATTCTATGAATAATTACAACCCCATCTGCATTCTTAAATGCAACAACGTCATATTGTTTAACATCGTTTTGGGATCCGTATTTTTTTACTTGAATTATGTCGTATGTGTTGAACTGGTTGTTGAGATTGTTCTCAAATAAATATGTGTTTACTTCATTTTTTTCACTCATAGAGCCTGAAGCAACGACAATTGCGGTTGTGTCGCCAATTGGCATGACATTACCAGTGATTCTACCGTAGATTCCCATTCCGATTCCAGCGATCAACACCGCAAGAACCGCATAACAAACAACCTTAAGAACCAATCTCGTGACCCTTGTTTTCTTTTGGGATTTTTTCTTGGATTCGTAAATCGCGTTGTCGATCAAATCGATATCTTCTTTCCCCTCTAAAACTTTTTCAGTCAACGACTTGTAGTAGTTCATGAACAGGACCGTGAAGACAGCACAAAAAGAGATTAAAGCCACTATTGTAATTACAAGCGATAATATCTCGATTTTGCCCATCCGTTCTCCTTTTTCTTTCCTTTTAGGGGGCTAGAGTGAACTAACCCCCATATTAATAGAGAAAAGAATTATGCAATTGTTGGAACTAAAGTAACGGTCAATGATGTGTCAGCACTCTGCATAGCCTTAAGAGCTTCCAATGCCGTTGTTGTGTGTTCTAATGTATCGTCGAACAATCCCGGGTTGCTATAGCTGAACGCCGAGCCCCACCCAAAAGTAACGGTTGTGCTGCATGAATATTCATTTCCGGAATTAGTTACAGTTGTGACAATGTTCTCGTCATGCTGTTTCGAATATGCATTTGCAGTTAAACCGGTATCTAAAAGGGTTGTTGTTGAAGCTGAATTAGTTGAAACAGGCTGAATAAGATAGTTGTTTGTGACAAATTCGCCTAATTTTGAACTGCTTCCATAGGTGATGTATGCGCCTACGCTTGCTGAAGAAATTGAGCCTGTTGCACATGTAACCTTCCAAGTGAATGAGAAAGATAAGTCTTCTCCTCCAAGAGCGTCTGTGTTGTTGTAGACAATGTTTCCAGATGTATCGGTTGTAACATCGTCAAGGACTATTTTCGCATCAGTGACAACGATATCAGAAATTGCGATTGTTTTTTCTGTAACATTAGCAACTTTAACTGTGATATCGCTAGATGTTCCAGGCGTTGAGTAGGCAACAATCCATGAAGCAAAGCCAACTGTTCCGATTGAAAGGGCTGCTAGTGCTCCAAGTGTAATGCCAAGGATTTTTCCTTTGTTTTTCATGAGTATTTCCTCCGATTATTATGCAATTGTCGCAACGATTGTGAATGTCTTGCCCGCAAATGCGGTTTTCATAGCACCTAACTCAGATGTTGCTGCATCCCCGAGAGCCATGTATGCATCACTTAATTTTGCTGGCGTGACTTCAGAATCATTCTTGTGTGATGTAATTCCAGCAGCAAGCGTTTCATAGAAAACTGCTGGTGACTGAGTGCCAAAGAAGTCTCCCCATGCAAATGACACTGTTGCTGTGCCTGCGTATGTGTAGAGGTTTCCTGATGATGTGACACCTGCGCCATCATTCGCAAGAGATAATGCGATGTTTGTCGTCTCCAACGTGATGTAATTTGTGCCACGCGTGATACTTTCTTCTGTTAAAGCGTTTTTTGTATAAACTGCTGTACCAGTTGGAAGAGGTGTCTCTGCCTTTACTTCGAGGGTGATGCCAGTGATTGATGCAGGATCATAACCGTTACCCCAAGAAACGGAATAGTTGAAAGTTAGATCCAAGTTTCCGTCTGTAGAGTCAGAGTTAACTACTGTTCCATCGTTCTTGACTGCTGTTTCGGCGAGTTTTAACTCTCCAGATAATGTGCCCTGAAGAATTAAGGAGGAATTGCTTACCGTGTCAACGTCAACAGCAAACTGTCCTTCTGTTTTGGTGCTATTAACACCGACGATCCAGGTAGCGAAACCTGTTGTGAGAAGAGCTGCTGCGCCGAAGAAGACAGCACCGCCCACGATCCATTTTCTTTTGTTTCTTGATTTCAGTTCTTTTCTCATTTTTTCTCCTTTATCAAGTTCTATATAACTCCCGCCCCACCACAGTGTGAATCGGGGAATTAACATTTTGAAGAAGGCATCTTTTGATGCCATCCCTTAAATCATCCATTCGCCGAACATATTGATTAATTCGACAATGTATTCGAATGTGAAGTATCCCTTTTCTACGGCAATCTTCAGATAAGCTCCGTTGTACGCAATGAATGCATCGTATGATATATATGGTTCGAAAACTGAGTAATCGTAGAGTCCGTATGTAGCAACATCATCATTAAATTGTTTTAGGTCATACTGCAACTTGTCAGACATCTCAATCCAGTTGTAGAAGTCGCCAGGAGGAGGTGCCGTAAACATATCGTTTGCAATTGCGTTATAGTTAAATGCCGATGTTAATGAATATGCGTTTGTTGTCTTGTGGCTAACACTTCCCTCTACCAATGTAACGATGTTGTAATCATCTTCTTGGAATTGAGCAAAGCTGTGCCCGATGTAACGTTCAAAATTATCTGAATTCAAATAAACATACCTGTTCTCATCATAATCAAACACCCCGTGGTCAGAGATTATTGAGAGATTAGTTCCGTCGGAGAACCTTAAATCGAGAACCTCATAATCTGTTTCTCCGTGATCAACATAGAATGAGATTGCCTGTGGTTCGTACTGGCCTGTAAAGAAGTTCCATGTCATGACGGTATCGCCCAAGTCAATATCTTCGATGTTCTTTCTTGTTCCATCCCCCATCAAAATTGATGTTCCCTTTTGGAAACAGCTAACATCGGCTTTATGAACCATGATAAAAGTAGCGGTAAACTTAGAATCGTCGAGACCAACGACGGTGAGCGTGGCCTTAAACGTATCAGCACTTGCACCAGAGCCGCTAACAACATGACATACAAGCGTCTCACTGTTTTCAACGGTTTCAGAAGCCAATGTGTTATCATTGACATACTGTCTTCCTGCGGCCGAAGCATTAAAGACCCACTTAATTGATTTGTATGGTGCGGATGCAGGGTTGATGTGCGCGGTCAATGTTACGGTTGTGCCATTACTATATTGTCCGCCATGATATGTGACAGTGTTTTTATCAATGGTCATTGTCTTTGGGTTCAAAGAGCTCGCTCCCTTATTATCGGTGATATAAATGGATTCGATTGCATCGGTTGTTGCTTCTTCAATTACATTTGCAGCGAAAGTTCCAGACACACCATCACAAGTTGCCGTAATAACGGCTGTGCCTAATGAAACGCCTGTAACGTTTCCAGATGAATCCACCGTTGCAACAGCAGGATTGGAGCTTTCCCAACTAACCGTTTTGTCATATACCTTATTAATATCCACAATGTTTGCAACCAACTTAATGGACTTTCCAACATATAAAGGAGGTTTGCCGTCAACAAGTGGTGTTGAGCATGTGACCGTAAGACTCTGCACGTTGAATTCATTCGTCCCGCTCGCGTCAGACGAAATAGAGTTGACGCTGTTAACAGCGCACATGAAAGGTGTTGTCGCGTTGTATGTAATTGCTGACGCTTTTTTATAATATGTTTTATTTGAGAAGAATTTATAAATGTTAGCTGTAGGGTCAAGTGTCAATGTTGGCGTATCGTCAAAGAATAGGACCTTCTGATATTTATTAATTTGATATACATCTGTTGTGGTCGTGTTGATGATAAAGAACGCAGGAACAAATGATGAGAAGACTTTAAAAGTATTAACTCCGACATAGAACTTCTTCTTATCCTTGAAACTTAACGCGACTTTCTGCATCGTTTCGTTCACTTCTAGAAAGTCATATATGGTCCATGCCGGAGATATTGATCCGCTGCCTTTTAAAGACCAAGGCTCATACGCCTTGATTGTTCCGTTAGTGTATGTGAGTTGTCCACCGTCACAGTAAACGGTACCAGCAAAGTTTGTCGTACTGACTTTGCCACCATCTGCAATTTCAAAAACAGCGCCTTCTTTCAAAGGATAAGTGACAGATCCACTAAATGGGCTACTGTAACCAGCGGCAAGAGAACCATCGTAGAAAGAAGTATACACAAGAATAGATTTTCCATTCAAAACCGCATTATCGCCGATTTTCATCTTACTTCCAGGAAGCAATTTAATCATCTGGGTTGTAGCCGTGAATGTCGCTGTTGCCTGTCCATCTGCCGCAAGAAGTTCGATATCTTGCCTATAGGAGAATGGGAAATAGGATTTCGTTGTTGATAAGTTAACCGAAACAATCGATTCTTTCAAAGTGAGTTGGAAGTTGTTCAAAGTCATGCCACCATAGATTTTTATTTTGGAGACAGATGTACCAGTACTGTACTTATACTCCACTCGAGAATGTGTTGAATCGGTGAGTTGGAACACAAAAGATGATGATGTGCCAAGAACATTCAATGTCTGATTGAATTTCTTATCAATTCCTTGAGTTGAATACGAGACGTAGAATGTGATTTTTCCATAAACAGACGCGCCGAAGTAAAGAACGACGGCGGCATCTATATTTCTCATTTCGAATTGGTTAAACGGGGAGCAGCCATAGGTATCGATTGCGCCATCAGTCATTGCCCACGAGTACGAAAAACCCTTGTAGTCATTGACAATAAAAGGAATATAAAGAGTTCCACTATTAAATGAAACTGTACTGCCGTTATTCGTTGACATTTCAGAAATATAACCATAGCAGTACGTTTTTGCGTTTGCGTTATTCTGAACAATCTTCGAGTATCTACCTAATTGAATACGAGAATATGAGTGTGAAGTGTGGCCAATTGTTCCACCGCCACTGCTTCCATAGCTCAAATATCCGCTAACAACTAATGTGCCATTATTCGTTAAAGTGATACCGTCAGCAATTTGGAGTGTAACTCTCAAATACTTATTAGCGCTAGCTGTTGCAAACGCTGAATATGAAGAAGCGCTGCCTTTACTTCCGTCAGGCTGTTCCATGTCTGTAATATACGTGGAGAGAGTAGAGGAGTTTGTAACAGATGAGATAGAGGCTTTATCAGTTGGCAAGACAAAGGTAACTCCTTCTTTAATTTCACAACTCCTTGAAATCTTGTATGTTACTTGATCAATCTTGGCAACGTCTTTGTTATTTGTGTCGTGGAAATTGTTATTTGTTGCCGGCACTAAGCAAACGATATCACCCGATTGAGCTTGTTCTAAAGCTTTTTCGACTCTAGTAAATCTCTTAGAAGTGTTGTTCAAATAATAGGCAACAACAGCATCTTCGGACCAAGAAGCTTCTGCGCCACCTGTCGCACTGCTTGTTGTCCATGAGGAAAAACCAACTGTAGCAAATGTAGCGAACAGAAGAAGGAAAGAAACAATTATGCTACGGAGCCAGTTCTTCATTACGTAGACTCCTTAATAGCGGTCAACCTTAGATAAAACTTAGGAATATTGTCAGCGATCAAATTTCCGCTTGAGTCCTTCATCTTATCTAGCATTTTTGAATTAAAAGTATAAGAAATTGAAAACAGCTGGCCATCTGCGGATGTTGTTTTGTTTTCAAAGATAAGTTTGCTTTCAACCTCGTGAGCCCCATTAAATAAGAATCCAGAAGTGTCTTTATTAAGCAAACCCCCAACCGTAACAGAATCTATCACTGTGTCGCTGGTTTGGAATTGGTATGCATTTTTTAATGACAGAGCTACATTAAAGTGAGTTGTTTCATCAGACCATTGATAACTTGGTCTAGCCGAAACAGGGTTATATCTGAAGAAATATGTTAAAGTGCCTGTGGCATTTATCGTTTCATCAACTACAAACCCATCCTTGCACACGATGAATGGGTTATACCCGGTTGAATAAGCAGAAGTATCAAGGTCAATTATTGAATAAGTATAAGCAAGGTTTATCGAAATGCTAAAAGGTTCCGCGACTATTCCAGCAGCGCCGCCGTTGGACCAAGAAGCAAACCCAACACCCATTAAAGAGGCGTATACAAAAATTGTAAGAAAACATCCCACAAGCCTCTTGTTTAGTTGTTTACCTAAATCTTTCTTCATATCTGAGAATGATCGGCAGCTGGCTATCCCATTGGGATCCTGTAGTTTTGCGTCCCTGGATTGCTCCAAGTTTGCTTTTTTCGCACGCATATTATGTGTGAGTGTGAAAAGATTTGCAAACAATATGTTAAAGAAAAATAAGAGCACTTTTATTTAACAGCGAATATTAATCTGTTCATTATAATGGAAAAATATGAAAGTTTCCCGGTACAAACCGAAGTTTTTTTAAAAAAAGATACAAAAAGCGGCCTGTTTGATAGACCGCTAAATTGTTTAGTTTTGATGCGATTATTCAGCCTTTGGTTCTTCTGCTGCTGGTTCAGCTGGAACCTCTTCTGCTGGTTTTTCCTCAACTGGAGTTGCCTCAACTTCTGTTGCACCCTCTGTTGAGTTTTCTGCTGGTTTTTCGTCCTTCTCAGAATTGGAGATGATCTTCATTCTCTGTGCACGTCTCTCAGCTCTTTCTGCGTCTGCATCAGACTTTCTCTCGAATAAGTTGAGGGAGATAACTCCAACCACTGCTCCGACAAGAAGTAAGATGACGCCGAACCAACGATATGAAAGGTGAATCTTTGCTTCGAATGCAGCCTGGCTGTTTAAGATCCAGTTATCGCTGTAAGTTAATGAAAGATGTGAACCTACGATACCGAGGATTGCGAAGAACAAGCCGGCCACGATAAAGAGGCTAGCTAAAACAATCCAGAATTTCTCCCAACCGCTTATTTTGCTTGTAGTCGACTTTGCCATTTGTTTCTAATCCTTTTCTATAAATTAGTTTGCTGCTGCAGCGTCAGCTTCCTGCTGAGCCTTAACATCATTGATGAACTGCTGCATGAATGGATCGACGACTGCATGGAAGTCTGTCTCAGCTTCACGGAGATAGCCCTGGATAGAATCCTGAACTTCGCGGATAGCTTCGCCCATACCCTTGCCCATTGGAAGTGTACGTCTGCCTGTCATGTAGTGAACGAGGATATTGAGCTTATCTGCTGCACCCCAATATCTTTCGTCTGTTAAGCGTGATGCGTTGCAAACTGTGTTGAAGAGACCGATGACTTCTGAGATATCGTTTCCGATGAATCTTGATGAAGCTGATTCTGCTCCATTGCTTTCTCTTCTAGCTGCGTTGTAATCATTAAAGAGTTTGATTAAGTTGTTTGCGAGTGTTAAGAAGCAAACTCCACGATAGAATCTTTCTTCTGCAACAACTGCTGGCTTAGCTTCTGAAACATCAATGTTCTTTGATTCAGCATCAGCGATGTAGCCGTTGATTAATGTTGCGATTGTTTCGTGGGTTGGGATGACGCCTTTGAAGATAGCTAAGTGCTGAGCGTGGTCAACTCTTAATCCATCGTTAGCGACTTTGAGGATTGTTGATCCGTCGCCGTAGATTGTCTCGTGCATTTCACGGATTGACTTTTCGAATGCCTCTCCCTTTTCGCCATTCTGATCGATGAAGCTCTTTAATGGAGTGTTGTTCTCGAGTTCAGCAAGAATAGCTGATTTCTTTGTGTTGTAGACAGCGACATCGTATGTGTCTCTCTCTAAGGTGTACTCTAATGTGTCTCTGATCATTGACTGATAGCGAACAAGAGTAGCGAGTACTAAACAATTTTGATTCATTTTAATTTCCTTCCTTTGAATCTGTAATTTCCGGAGTCTTGATTGTCTCCTCCGATGGGTAAACATAATCTTCAAGACTGTAGAAACGTTTAATGATGTGGGTTGCGTGTTTCTTCACGGAATCGTGGGCGTGAGCCATGCAATAGCTCTCCTCCTTGAATGCCTCGAACATGGAAATATCATTTCCAGAATCGCCAACGACTAACACATTATCCGAGTTTATGTGATTGTAATCAAGATAGAAACGAATTCCGTTGCTCTTAGAGCAGTTAACTGGAGTGACTTCAATGCACTGAACGGTCCATGAGAATTCGGCTTTTCCTTCAAACTTTTCCCTCAACTCTTTATTCGCTGCTTTAGCTTTGTTGGCGGCTAAAGGGGTAGCTCCGAAGAAGATCATCGCCTTCTCGACTTCACCCTTTTCAAGTTCTTCCCTGTAAGCTTGGTCATCCATGGTCATTACTTCTCTATAAGAACCTTGGAATCCCATGTAAATTGGATAGAAGAGTTTAACCCAAGTAGCTAATCCATCTTTCGGGAAAACCATGTTTCTATGCTTTGTGAAAAGAATAACGCTCTTAACTTTGTAGTTATCAGAAACGTAATCAATCATGTCCTTAAGGAATGAAGTGTCAAATACATCTTCCTTAATTGGATGACCGTCCTGATAAATGGATGCGCCATTGCAGCAAATATAATCGACCTGATGGCCAAGATAATAGCAGACTTTGTCTACGAACATAGGTCCACGACCACTGACTAAAACGACCTTACCACCATCGGCGATAAAGCGATCAATGAAGTTCTTGTTTTTACCAGGAACCATTTTTCTTTTTGCCTTAGGATAGAAAAGAGTTCCGTCTAAATCAGTGAAAATATATTTTTCCATGCTCGTATATTCTACTTATTAAAAATTCATGTACAACTAAATTTTATTTAGTATTACTCGGCAAGTTCACATTGAGCCTGTATTTTTGCCAAGGTTAATTGGAAATTTCTTTGAGGAATGCTGGATGGCGAGAAAGCTGATACGAACTCGAAATCCTTGAGGTTTTTCACAAGGAACAAGATATCAATACACTCCTGCAATTCGATGATAGCTTTTCTCGATGAGTCGTATTTGGATTTCATCTCAGATTCGGAGTACGGCATCTTTGAAACAATGGCTCTCAATCTGGCCCTCACTAGACAAAGAGCCTTAGGGGCAAACAAGAAATAAACGGTAATTCTATAACCCCTTTCCTTGGCTAGCTTTATGAGTTTAACTTCGTCAGGACTGCTCAAAGTCGTCCTTGAGAAGAAAGATGTACCGGAAATAATGCCTTTATAAAGATTATCTTCTGGTAAACCCTGAAGGAAGGCCGTGTCAAACACTTCGGCAAACGTTCTCTTACCAACGGCCTCAGGTCCTGCAACGATGATAAGCTGTTTCTTCTCATCAGCCATTTGGGAACACCACCTTCTTGACGTTTTCTTTGCTATCTAAATATTCTTTAACTCCATTCTTGTATTCGAGAACGAGATAGGCGTCTTCAACATATGCGATAGGAGTACCGGCTTTCCAGTTATCGATTCTGGCTCTTCTTAAGCCATAACCCGCTCCGGACTTAGTAAGGTTCAAAAGATATTTTTTATATTTAGGCGAATCGATTGTGCCTAAATATTTGGAAACCAGTTTTCCTTTAACTCTATAAGCGAGATAAAAATACTCTCTCCCCTGTATTGTTTTCTTAGAAAGCGTCTTTTTCATGGCAAAAGAATAACACATATAAAAGAAAAGAGGGACAAAATATCCCTCTTAACTTTGTTAATTGTTGTTAAAGCTTGTATCTGTTCTCCGCTTCGATAACGCCATAACCACCTTCATCTCTCTTATAGACGACTGAAATTCTGTCATCATCTGCATCGTGATAAAGGAAGAATGGGTGTCCGACTGCTTCCATTTTGATGATTGCTTCATCTAATGTCATTGGCTTGAGGTAGATTGATTTTGTTCTAACGATTTCGTCGTTTTCCTCATCTTCTTTCTCTTCTTCAAATTCTTCCCATGCAACAGCACGTCCAAGTGATTCTCCGCCTTTTGATCTGTTCATCTTGGTCTTCAGACGTCTCATCTGATCTTCGAGCTTATCGATTGCGAAATCGAATGCGACATAAAGATCTGCGTTGACGACTTCAGTTCTGAAGTCCATCTGCTTTGTGAAGATTGTGATCTCAACCTTGGCTCCGACTTTGTAGGATCTGACTACGACTCTGCAGTCGACATCGTCAGTGATGACAAAGTACTTGTCCATTCTTGCGAGCTTTTCTTCAACAGCTGCGCGGATTGAGTCGGTAACTTCAATATTTTTACCGATAATCTGATATTTCATATCTATGTCCTCCGGAAGAGGGATACTCCCCTTCTACACCTCCCATTCTAGCGAGGACTTTTAGAATGTAAATAAATAGTGTAAAAAGTGCAGTGTTAATCGAATGAAAACTTTTATGAAAATAAAATCATCGCTTTACATACGCTCAATTTTCTACCTTTCGATTGCATATGCGCATGCACACATATATATAAAGAAAATGAAACTAAAAAGTCAAAATATAACTCTTTGAGTGAAATATTAATTAGTTTGTGTATCGTTAACCTCACATAGGAGGAATGTTATGCGAATAGTCATAAAAGTAGGCACGTCAACATTGGCATATTCAACATATCGACTCAACATCCAGAGAGTCAAAAAACTTGTCGAAGTTATATCTGACCTAGAAAACGCCGGACATGAGATGATTCTAGTTTCTTCAGGCGCCATCGCAATGGGCGCAGGAAAACTTATGTTAGCCGATAGACCCAGCGACATTCCAACTAAACAAGCGGCTGCGGCAGTAGGTCAGTGCGAGCTCATGTACACATACGATAATATGTTTTCGGAGTATAACCACACAGTTGCACAGTTGCTATTAACTGGTAATGATTTTCACTCAGACGAAAGAAGAACAAACTTCACAAACACAATAGCTAGATTATTGGAATTAAGGGTGATCCCAATTATCAATGAAAACGATACGGTCACAACCGACGAAATCAAAGTTGGCGATAATGACACTTTAGCTTCTCAGGTTGCTGTCAATGTAAATGCCGATTTGCTCATATTATTATCAGACATCGATGGACTTTACACTTCTGATCCACATACGAACAAAGATGCAAAACTAATTAATGTCGTCGATCATCTAGACGAGAAAATCCTTACGCTTGGAGAAGATTCGCACGGATCGCTTGGAACTGGTGGCATGAAAACAAAATTGAATGCAGCATTACGCTGTGTAGAAAACGGATGCGAGATGGTTATCGCAAACGGAGATAAACCAGAAAACATATATGCAATATTAAAAGGAGAACAAGTCGGAACACGATTTGTAAGACGCCAATGAAAACGACAGCAGAAATACTGGAATTAGCCAACAAGGCAAAAATGCAGTTTTCAAAAATATCAAATGATGATAAAAAGAATATTCTTTTTAGATGTGCTATAAATCTACTAAAGGACAAAAATGAAATTCTGTGTGCAAACAGTTGTGATGTTAATGCATCCACAGGAGTTTTCTCGTCAGTAATGATTGATAGATTACGTCTAACAGATGAGAGAATTCAAGGCATGTCAGAAGGATTGGTTGAGGTTGCGAAACTAGATGATCCTATCGGGGAGACGATATCAACTTACAACCATTCAAACGGTATGAACATCTCCAAAGTTAGAGTTCCTATGGGCGTCGTGGGGATAATATATGAGTCCAGACCAAACGTCACAAGTGATGCATTTGCTCTTTGTTTTAAAAGTGGCAATGTCGCAGTGTTAAGAGGCGGTAAAGAGGCTTATAGAACAAGTCTTGCAATAGTGAATTCAATACGTAAAACTCTTGAAGAATGTGGTGTCAATCCAAACGTTGTAAATCTTATTGAAGATACCTCTAGAGCAAGTGCTTTAGAAATGATGAAGGCTCGAGGAAAAATAGATCTTCTTATCCCTAGAGGTGGTGCAGGATTAATTAGCTCTGTCGTCGAAAACGCCACAGTTCCATGTATAGAAACCGGAACTGGCATCTGTCATGTGTATCTTGATGAACACGCTAATATGATGAACGCTCTTAAGATTATTGAAAATGCTAAGACATCTAGGCCGTCAGTGTGTAACGCGGAGGAAGTATTGCTTGTTAACGAATCTATAGCTCATGATTTCTTGCCAAAGCTTAAAGGATTGTTAGTGGACACTAGAATTAACCACGGTTTAAATGCAGTCGAATTAAGACTAGATCAAAAAGCGGCATCAATCATTGACGGCACACCAGCTACAACAAATGATTTCGATACAGAATTCCTTGATTACATCCTTGCAATAAAAATAGTTAAAGATGTTGATGATGCGATTGAGCATATCAATAAACACGGAACTCATCATAGCGAATCAATTATCTCAGATAACCAAGAGAACATCGAAAAATTCACATCAAGGATTGATAGTGCGTGCGTATATGTGAATGCTTCGACTAGATTCACAGATGGTGGCGAGTTTGGACTGGGATGTGAGATGGGTATCTCAACACAGAAAATGCACGCGAGAGGTCCTATGGGCATCAAAGAGCTAACAACATACAAATATATAATTAAAGGAGACGGACAAATCCGTTAAACATTATGGCAATTACAGTTTCTTTTATCGGCGTCGGCAATATGGGTGGCGCATTATGTGAAGCAGTACTCAATTCTGAGCTTGAACTCAAAGTTTTGGTTGTTGATAGGAATAAGGAAAAATTAGAAAGATTCATTGCAGAAGGTTGTGTTGAATCAACCATTGAAGAGGCAATGACAGCGGACTATGTCTTTATGGGCGTAAAGCCACAGGTGTTCGCTTCAACTTTTGGGGGGCAACCCGTTAACGAAGAATCCGTCTACATTTCAATGGCGGCTGCAATCAATATTGAAAAGTTAAAAACACTTTTAGGCACTCAAGCAAAAATCATCAGAATAATGCCAAATACCCCAGTAACAGTTGGAGATGGCGTAGTAATTTCATGTTGTTCAAAAGAGATTGGCCAAAAAGAAAAAACAACCTATCTCAGGCTTATGGCTAGAGCGGGTTTAGTTGAATTTATGGATGAAGAGGCAATTGATACACTCGGTGTATTAACTGGATGTGGACCGGCATACACATTCATGTATATAGATGCGCTCGCAAAAGCAGCCGTCTCAGTTGGAGTTGAACCAGAAGTCGCAAAGAAATATGCAATTGCCATGGTCAAAGGTTCAGCTTCTTACGCAGAAGCTTCTTCAAAAACTCTTGAGGAACTAAGAAAAAATGTATGCTCGCCTGGCGGAACGACAATAGAAGGCGTCATGAAGCTAGAAGAAAAAGACTTATATTCAACCGTTGAAGAAGCACTTAAAGCCTCATACGAGAAGAACAAAGTCTTATCCAAATAAATTACAAACCGAAGAACTCTTTTAACTCGGCAACCTTGTCGAGTCTTTCCCATGGGAATTCGATATCAGGTCTGCCAAAGCATCCATAGTTGCATGTGTCCTGATATTTGAAGTTAGGATGTCTCATATCAAACTGAGCGATGATTGCTCCAGGTCTGCAGTCAAAGAATTTTTTAACTGCGGTAAGGATGGCGTCATCAGAAACGTGAGCTGTCTTGAATGTTGAGATGGAAATTGAGAGAGGCTCAGCAACACCGATTGCGTATGAGAGTTGAACTTCTAATCTATCAGCAGCTCCAGCAGCAACAAGGTTTTTAGCAATATATCTTGCATAGTAAGATGCTGATCTATCCACTTTAGATGGATCCTTTCCGGAGAAAGCGCCACCGCCATGTCTACAAGAACCGCCGTATGTATCAACGATGAGCTTACGGCCTGTTAAGCCGGTATCTCCCTTTGGACCACCGATTGCGAATCTTCCGGTTGGATTGATTAAGAATTTGAAATCAGTATTGAGGCCGAAATCTTTTACTACAGGCATCATGATGTTCTCGTGAATGTATTTTCTGAATGCATCCATATCGACGTCTTCATCATGCTGGCATGACATAAGCACCGTATCGACAATCGGATGTGTTGGATCGGTATAGTCGATTGTTACCTGGGATTTCATATCAGGTCTCGAATGTTTGAATTCACCATTTTTCCTCAAAGCGGTCGCTGTTCTAACTAGTTTATGAGCAATCGAGATTGGAAGAGGCATATAGCCATCGGATTCATTTGTTGCATAACCGAACATGATTCCCTGGTCACCCGCACCGTTGTTTAATGGATCTTCTTTTTCAACGCCCATTGCAATATCTGTTGACTGAGTGTTGATTTTCACTAAGATCTCACATGAATCAGCACCAATTCCATCTTCTGGTTTGTTATACCCTATTTTTCTAAGAACGCTTCTGGCAATTCCCTCATAATCAACTGAACAGCCTTTTTTGAGGGTAATTTCACCGCCGATGAGAATGAACTCTTCGGTTGCGAATGTCTCACATGCTACGTGTGCGGATGGGTCTTGTCTTAAACATTCGTCTAAGATAGCGTCTGAAATCTGGTCGCAGACTTTGTCTGGATGTCCTTCCGAAACAGATTCAGAAGTGAATAAAAACTTGTTCTTCATATAAATACTCCAATAGACGAAAAATACCTCCCACATGGTGGAAGGCCTCATCTAATAGCAATCCTGTCAGACATCGTTCCGGGGTGGGTCCGGCTCAGGACAAGCACTTACCTCTATAGAGGAGTTGCTAGCGGGTTTTCACAGTCCTTAATACACCGCTTCTTGATGTTCGACTTTCTCGTCATGGCTTCTATTCTAAAGAATATTTTTTCTAAATCAAGTTAAACAGATAAGAAAAACCACCTCCGATGAGATGGTTATGTTTCTTAGGAATTTTTAGCGGCGGTTAAAGCCAAGGCTAACTGGTCTGGACAAGATGTTGCTCTTGGGCCGCATCTTGTTCCTTTAAGGATCTCGATTACTTCGTCAACGTTTCTTCCTGCTGCGAGCTTAGCGACTCCTTGAGTGTTGCCTGAACAACCACCGACAAATTGAACGCTTTTGATTATGTCGTCCTCTAAGACAATGTTGATTTGTCTAGAGCAGACGCCCTGAGGCTGGTATGTGAACTGCTTTGTCATTATTTTACGATTGTTCCGTAAACAAGTCCGAATGCTGAAGCTGCGTTGCACTCATCTGTGTCAATGTGCATTGCAAGAGCATATGTTGGGTGGACTCTGACGACTGTGTCGCCGAAGATTGTGTCTCTGCCGTTTCCTGCTGAGACCTTGACTGAAACGATTTCGCCGTTTGTGACGCCGAATGCTTCTGCATCTGCTGGTGTCATGTGGATGTGACGCTTTGCTGCGATTGCGCCTTCTGCTAATTCAACTTCACCGCATGGGCCAACTAACTTAACGGCCGCTGAGCCTGCTGTGTCGCCTGATTCTCTGACCGGAACTGCAACGCCGATTGTACGTGCATCAGTAAATGATAATTCAACCTGATCAGCTTTTCTTGTTGGTCCAAGGATTGAGCATGCGAGCTGTCCTTTTGGTCCGACGACTGTGACTTTCTGGTTTGAAGCATACTGTCCTGGCTGTGAGAGCATCTTCTTAACGGTGAGCTCTGCATCTGCGCCGAATAATACCTTTAATGTTGCGTCTGTAACGTGGACGTGACGTGCGCTTGTTTCAACAACAAACTTTAATTCTTCTGCCATTTTTCTAATCTCCTGTAGTAGACGAGGACAATTATAAGGCTCTTTTATAAAAAGTGGCATCGAAAAATCCGATTTATCTAACACTTCTTCTTACAAGAAGTTTAAACTAGCGCCGAGAGGAGGAATTCACCATGTCAGAAGAAAAGAAAGACGAATTTGAAATCGTAGAAGAAAAACCTGAGAGGGATGTTCCTCCAGCCGAAGAACTTGAGTTAGAGGATATTATCCCTGACTTAGAAACAATTGAAGCTGTTGATGAATGGGAAGAAGAGACCGTCGACATCGAAGAGGTCACTGGAGAAGAAATTGAAAAGGCCATTATCAGCAGAAACAAAAAGGAATTAGAAAGAATCTTTGAAGAGGTTCCTGATATCGATATCGCAGAAGCTTGCGAAACAATCGAAATCACCACTTTAATCCGCTTATTCAGAATGATGCCAGCTGAAATGACCGCTGAATTATTCGAAGAATTAAGTCAGGACAAAAAAGAGGAACTCATCAAGGCTATGACCGATAAGGAACTTGTTGAGCTTATTAATGAGCAGTATGCAGACGATATCGCTGACGCAGTCGGAGACATGCCTGCCAATTTAGCTGCAAGAGTATTAAAAGCCGCGGACAAGGAAATGAGAAAGGACATCAACGCCCTCCTCAAATATCAAGACGATACAGCCGGTGCAGTCATGACTACCGAGTTCCTTGAATTCAAACAGGACTTAAAGGTTAAGCAGGCCATCTCCCAGATCAGAAGCAAAGGTAAGGACGCAGAGACAGTTTATACGATCTTCGTCAGAGACAATCAGCGTAAATTCGTCGGTACAGTCGACTTAGATGATTTAATCTTTGCTAAAGAAGATGAGACCCTTGAAGACATCATGAATGTTGACGCCCCAACAATTCAGGCTAACACCGATAAGGAAGAAGTTGCAGTCATCTTCCGTCGTTATGACCTTAACGCAATCGCTGTCTTGAATGATGACGACCGACTCGTTGGTGTTGTCACAGTCGACGACGCTATCGACGTCATGATTGAAGAGACCACGGAAGATATCGAATCCATGAACGCGGTCGGCACATTAGAGGATTCATACTTAGAGACAAAGCCTTGGGACATGGCTAAAAAATGTTTCCCTTGGTTGATTATCTTAATGGTTCTTGGAACATTCTCGTCGATGGTCCTTTCAAGACTCGAAGAAACTTTAGGAACACTCGCCGTCTTAACAGCGTTCATCACCGTTTTAATGGATACTGGCGGCAACTCAGGCGGCCAGACCATCGCGCTTATGATTCGCGGATTGTCTCTTAAAGAATTCGGACCAAAAGACTTCGGAAAACTCATTTGGAAAGAAATTAGATCATCAGTTATCACAGCAGCAATCGTTGCGGTATTCGGAATCATCTGGTTTACGATGGAACAGGTTACGGGAATCATTATCAACACCAATGCGGCAGCCGCTGTTATCGGCCCTGCATATGATGGAACTCAATTAGTGACCATCTGGCAAGGAAACATCTGGAGCTGGACATTCTTCAAACCAGTCATCATCGTTTCAATCGCAGTCTCATTAACATTGTTCATCGGAATTATCTTCTCTAAGATACTTGCTATTTGCTTGCCTCTTCTCTCAGCAGCGCTTAAGAAAGACCCTGCAATCGTTTCTCAGCCAATCTTAACGACAATCATCGACGTTACATCACTCTTGGTGTTCTTCGCTGTTGCACAGTTATTCATCTTCCCATTGCTCGGGTTATAAAAAATATGCCTCGCTTAAATATCGGGCCTATTTTGTATTGAATTGCGCTTTTTTGCTCACTTTACAGATGCTTTAATTGAAAAAGCCATGATGAACTAACACCATGGCTTTGTTTTTTATTGCCAATTAGAAGTCGACGTCTAAGTCGTAGTAGCAGCACTTCAAGAGCTTCTCCATTTCTTCAACGGATGGCTGTCTTGGGTTTGAACCTGTACATGCATCGGCGATTGCGTTGACTGCGATATCGTGAAGTCTTTCTAAGAAGACGTTCTCTGGGACGAATCCCTGTTCGCATGGATATGAATCAGCGCCGTAGTTCTTGATGCAGTGTGGGATGTTGAGTTCATCATTCATTTTGCGTAAGTAAGCTATTAATAATGCAACCTTCTCATCGTCGTTGTTTCCGCCTAAGTGCATGTAGTCGGCGATAACACCATATCTCTTTTTAGCTACTGGGTCTTTTGCGTTGAAAGCGATAACTTTTGGTAAGTACATTGCATTAGCAGCGCCGTGGATGATGTGAGCGCCGTAATCCTGGAAGACTGCGCCTGTTTTGTGTGCCATTGAGTGTACGATGCCGAGCAATGCATTAGAGAATGCCATACCTGCTAAGCACTGTGCGTCATGCATTCTTGCACGTGCGTCCATATCTCCGTTGTATGATGGGACTAAGTCGTTCATGATCATCTCAATAGCGTGGATGGCTAATGGGTCAGAATATGCGCAATTTGCGGTTGAAACGTATGCTTCAACAGCATGAGTGATTGCATCCATGCCTGTGTGTGCAACGAGTTTCTTAGGCATTGTCTCTGCTAAGTCGCTGTCAACGATTGCAATGTCTGGTGTGATTTCGAAGTCAGCGATAGGATACTTAATACCCTTCTTATAATCTGTGATGATTGAGAATGCTGTAACTTCTGTTGCAGTTCCTGATGTCGATGGGATTGCGACGAATCTTGCCTTCGTTCTTAATGATGGGATTCCAAAAACAACACACATTTGTTCGAATGTGATGTTTGGATATTCGTATTTAATCCACATAGCTTTTGCAGCATCAATAGGTGAGCCTCCGCCCATAGCAACAATCCAGTCTGGCTGGAATTCGAGCATTTTGGCAGCACCGTTCATAACGGTTTCAACCGATGGGTCTGCTTCGATACCTTCTATAAGTGCGACTTCCATGCCTGCTTCTTCTAAGTAGGCCTGTGCTTTTTGTAAGA
>JAKSVF010000059.1 GCA_024408235.1 Bacilli bacterium | reverse complement strand
TCTAGCAGCATAATATGTTCCAGTTTCAATGAATTGACCATCAGATAAATCAATGTCTCTAACATGATATCTTTATAAACCTGGCCAAATAGAATTTCAATGCCTAGATATTATTTATAACTCCGGCAAATAAAGGAGTATTATCGCAGTCGCTTAATATGTATCCAAACGCTCTATCAACGATGAAATTCTCATAGACTGTCGTGTATTCGTCTGGACCGGCTGAAGTTACCTTATCCCAAACCATCGTGACTGCCGCGCCTTCTCCGCCTTTCTTATTGATGTTAAGTTTAGTTTCTTGGATTGCCCCAGAGCAAACGACCAGGTCGTCTGTCAACGTTCCCATCGAATATGGATTGGTGTAAATCTCTTCAATCCCAAAACCTGATCTAAAGATGTTCTCCAAATCAAGTTTCCCACCGACTTCAAACTCTGGGAAAATGCATCTTGTGAAATACTGTTTTCTTTCCTCTTCATCTCTAAAGTTTGAAAAATAATCCAATACGTTTACTTCCTTGATCGTATTTTCGTTCCAAATCTCATCAAGAGAAACTCCATCTTTTGGCATAACGAACTTCAAGTAGTAGCCGTGGTTTGTTCTAGCGGGGAAGGTGATATATTTCTCATTTTGATAAGCCCTACCCTCCAAGTATGTTCCACAATAGGCGTCTAAATCTTTTTTCTCGTTCTTTGAATTTGTAAATGAGTAGGTAGACTGCCATTTATCAATCGCCTCTCCGTCATTTAACCATGAATCTTTCCAATAAAGAGTGTTCATAAGCAGGAATGCGGTGTCAGAACCGATGTTCCAATCGTGGTCAATAAGGCCGTTAGTCTCATCGGCGATGAATCTTCTCAACGCTCTGTTTGCTTCCATGTTATGCCTTTGCCAATCCGCTTCATAAGGATAGCAATACATGTTATCTGCCAGTTCATCTAAACACGCTTGTTTTTTATTGAAGGTTGGGTCCATCCAAATAGAGTTCGTGAGCGATTCTTTACCAAGCAATGTCGGTTCCTTTGAATCGGAATAATACTCTCTCGTTGATCTCTCAAATAAAGGCCCAGTCATAGTCTCTACATCGCTATGTGTCATGCCTAAAGCAGATAATATTTCTTCTCTTGCACTTCCACCTGTGCACTGTTCAACTAGAGCTAAAGCCATATATAAAGATAGAGGCGAAACGCACAGATTATCGTCTTTGTCTTCCATCTCTTTAAACGCCAAATCAGCGAATTTTGCGGAGAAATTATTGAGTTTTGCCTTAAAAACGTTGGAAATCACACTAGTCTCATGATTATACTGGGCTTTTGCAGGTTCTTTTAACAGCCTTACTCCTGTGTATGATTCAGGAGCCCTATTCATCAAAGCAATAGGAGTTACGATGGCAATAGTTGCAGATAGAGCAACCGCACCGCTAACAAAACCTATTATCCAAGGCTTCTTGCTTTTCTTTGTGACTAATTTTGTTGTGTCGGCCTTGTTCCAAACCTCTTCAAAAGATGGAGCGTCCGTTACGATACTATCAATCTTTTCTTCAACTGCATTCTTCATATTAACTCCTCGCCTCACGGTACTTACCCATGGCTCTGTTATATGCTTGTCTAACGGTGCCTTCTTTAGCAAATTTCTTTAATCCGATCTCCTTGAAAGATAATCCGTCGACAACATGAAGGATTATGATATCCACTTCTTCCTCTTTTAAGACTTTCAGCATGTCCTTAATCAATATCGAATAAGTTGAATACTCATCATTAACAACGGGTTCAACCTCATCGATATTCATTTTCCCCTCTCGCTTCATTCTGTTAATTGACTCATTCTTCGCCATAGTGAGTAGGTACTGTTTAATAGAGTCCCTAACATCATCTGGATTCTCGAAGAACTTAACAAAGACGTCAGAAACTATGTCTCTGATATCCTCTTTGTTATCAACATAGCGGGAGATTGAAAAATAAACGAGACGGACATATTCGGTATATATTTCTTCATATACCGCTTTTAGTTTTCTTTGATCACCACTACGTCTAGCGGCTCTCAATTCGGATTCGAAGTTCATTATTCACCCTTCACTGTATTAGACAAAGATTCTTTGTCTTTCGTTACAGAATTTTTCTTCTTCATCGGAATTTGAGAGAGGATAACCGCTCCTAAAACAACAAAACAGCCAACCAGCTGCTGCCACTCATATGTTGAGTTGAGAATGATTAACGAGAAAACAACAGAGAACACCGATTCGGTAGACATCAAAATCGACGCAATCGTGACTTGAACATTCTTCTGGCAATAAACCTGAAGAGTGTACGCAACGCCAGTAGACATTATTCCGCAGAACAATATTGGCCAAATGCACGCGATGAAATTGTTCCAAACAGGAGTCTCGAATATAAACATAAACGGAATCTGCAAAAGACCACCGACCAGGAACTCTCCGCACGTAAGTTCAATGGAGTCGCATTTAGGAGAATAATAATCAATAAGCAATATCTGAATTGCGTATGATAATGAACAAGCTAGAAGATACCAGGTACCCTCACTAAATGAGAATCCCCAATCCCCATCTGAAACATTAATAAGATAGACGCCAGTCATCGCTAACATGACCGCGATAATGACAACAGGAGGACACTTCTTCCTGAGGAATATGCCAAGTATTGGGACAAAAATAATATATAAGGATGTAATAAATCCTGATTTTCCAGCGCCTTCAAGTTTGATGCCAACCTGCTGGAATGCCATGGCAACTCCCGTTGCAATGCCGATGAAGATACTGCCAAGTATTAAATGTTTTCCTCTACTTGGCTGAGCGATGCCCTTACTCTTCTTAAATAAGGCAACGCCAACAGCGAGGATCAGCAAGAACAGGGAACCAATAAAACTTCTCGCCATATTAAACGAGAATGGTTCAAGATAGTTCATAGCCAAATCTTGGAAAATGAAAGCCATGCCCCAGATGGCGGTCACAACTAGTATAAGGATTTCGCTGATAATGGTTTTCTTGGTCATAACTACTGAGATATGAGTTGTATTAATTCCATTTTTTCCGCAAAAGTCAATTCTTGTTTTATAGAAGCAATCTGGGATTTAACAGATTCAAAAGAGCTCTTTTCCACCTCTAATCCGAGCAAAACGTCTGATTTGATGCCAAGAGTCTTACAAATCACGGTTAAAACCTTTGTTTCAGGCGTTCTAAGGCCGCTGCAGTATTTGGATATGGAAGCTTCCGTTAAACCGGATTTTATCGCTAGTTGACGCTGAGACATATTTCTCTTCTTCATCTCTTCTCTTAATATTTCTGAAAACAGTTTTTCTTCCATGGCAAGTTCCTCTTGCCAATATTATAAGTTATATCTTTATTAGATAAAGAAAAAGGCAGGAAAACCTGCCTTTAGATCTTAGTTTTGGATTATAAACCGAACTTCTTGATAGCAGTCCATCTACGCTGAGCGTACTTTTCTGCCTTTGTTAAGAGTTCCTCAGCCTCAGCTGGGTTAACAACTGGGAGCTGTGAGTAACGTGTTTCATGCATGATGAAGTCACGGAACTTGGTGAAGTCTGGTTCCTTGCAATCTAACTGGAGTGCGCCTGTGCCATCTTCGTTGAGCTTGCGTGGGTCATAACGGAATGTTGTGAAGTATCCACACTCGACTGCGTCCTTCTCTTCTTTGATTGAGTTGACGAGTCCGCCCTTGATTCCCTGGTTGACGCATGGGCAGTAAGCGATGATTAAGGATGGACCATTGTATGATTCAGCTTCCTTAAGTGCTTTGATAGCTGCCATTGGGTTTGCGCCTAATGAGATCTGAGCGACGTAGACGTGCTGGTAGGACATTGCGATTAATGCAAGGTTCTTCTTTGCTTCTTTCTTACCAGAAGCTGTGAACTTAGCGATCTGGCCTGTCTGTGATGACTTAGATGCCTGGCCACCTGTATTTGAATAGACTTCTGTATCGAGGACGAGGACGTTGACGTCTGCTTCGTTAGCTAAGACATGGTCTAAGCCTCCGTAGCCGATATCGTATGACCATCCGTCACCACCGACGATCCAGACTGACTTATCGAGTAAGTCTCTATAGTATTCGCGGAGTTCCTTAACTGCTTCGTTCTTTGAGTTCTCGACAGCTTCCATAAGATCTGGGATGATCTTGCGGCATTCTGCACGGTTCTTGACGTTAGCTAAGTACTTGTCTGCTAATTCTTTTAATGCGTCTTCGACATCATCAGCAGCCTTTGCAGCGTTGAGGATACGAGCGATGTTCATCATCTTGTAGTCTGATGCGATTCTCATACCGAAGCCGAATTCTGCGTTATCTTCGAAGAGTGAGTTAGCCCAAGCGACACCTTCGCCCTTCTTGTCTTTGACGAATGGGGTCATTGGGGTTGATCCTGAGTAGATTGATGAGCAGCCTGTTGCGTTAGCGACGAGCATATCTTCACCGAATAACTGGGATACCAATCTGTAGTAAGGAGCTTCACCACATCCTGCGCAAGCACCGGAGACTTCCATGTATGGCATGAGGAATCCGACACCCTTAACAGTTGTTAATGGATACTTGTCTGACTTATATGTGACATTGTGGTAGCAGTAGTCAGCATTGTCCTGTTCAGCGAACTGGCCCTTTGCTTCGACCATCTTAAGAGCAACTTTGCCTGATCCGGTCTTCTTTGCTGCCTGGTTAGCCATACACTCTGAGACACAGAGTCCGCATCCAACGCAGTTCATTGTTGAGACTTCGAGTCTATATGTTAAGCCCTTTGCAGGTGGCATAGCTGGCTTATTAGCGTTCTTGATTGCCTCTGGAGCATTTGCGAGTTCATTCTCATCTAAGAGATATGGACGGATTGTTGCGTGAGGGCAAACGAATGCGCACTGGTTGCACTGGATACAGTTCTCTGGAATCCACTGTGGAACCATGTCTGCGATAGCTCTCTTCTGGCGGAATGTGATGTTTGGTTCCATTGTGCCATCAGCGAGTTCTGACTTGAGGAATGTTGATGTTGGGAGTTCATCGCCGTCGAGTGTGTCGATTGCTTCAACATAATCTTCGAAGTACTCATCGTCTGACTTTCTTTCTTTGACCTTTGCGACTGGGAGTTCTGCCCATTCTGGCTTAACTGCGACTTCTCTTAAGCCCTCTGTTCCCATGTCGATAGCCTTCCAGTTGAGTTCAACAACTGCCTGACCTTTCTTAGCATAGGACTTTTCAGCGAACTTCTTCATCCACTTATTAGCTTCTTCATATGGCATGATCTGCTGTGAGAGGTAGAAGAATGAAGCCTGGAGAATGGTGTTGGTGTGACGGCCCATTCCGATTTCTTTTGCGATCTTGTTTGCATCGATGACATAGAACTTAGCATGCTTCTCTGCGAGGAGGTGTTTCATTCTATTTGGCATGACTTTCTCAAGTGTTGCGTCATCCATGTCTGTGTTGAGGAGGAGAGTTCCACCTTCAGCGAGGTTAGAAACGATATCGAATCTCATGATGTATGTATCAAGAGAGACTGAGATGAAGTTAGCGTTCTTGACGTAGTATTC